>CAYSHR010000689.1:0-2187 GCA_964430795.1 uncultured bacterium | reverse complement strand
GTGTTGAATCGTAAAATAGCCATCGACATATAACCTGATCTTAAACCACATTTGACCTCATTTTTCAAAGAGGTGATACATTACACTCCTATTTATTTACTTATCTTTATTTATCATTCCAGAATGCTAAACCGGAGTAATCGCTCTCTGCGGGTCAAAGCCATTGAAGCACCGACTTTTGCAATTGCAGAAACAACTGGCTGATCAATCGTATGTAAAAAATCCCGGGCGCTCAATTTCCCGGATATCATGTCTTTTGCGCTGTCTAATAACTCTTTGATTTTAACAGGCCCTATGCTTTTATAAAGAAATGCCGATAGAGGTGAATTCTTTATATCAAAACTTGATTCACTCGCTCTGCCGGAATCGAGGAGTTTAAATACAGGAGAAGAAAAATCTATAAAATGGGACTCTCCAACTACAGGCAAAAAATCTCCCGGGCTTTTTACTTTTTCGCTCTCTTTTTGAAGATCTCCCATAAACAAAGACAGGGGAACATCTCCCCCTGTTATTTCAGCTAAAGCTTCAAGAATGGTAATTACCAGGAGTTTTACACCAAGATACTCGAGAGCTATGGACACATTCGTATGAGCATACGTCACCATTTGCTGAAAATCTTTTTCGGCAGGAACTCCTTTGTAACGATGAAAGATATTGTCCAGGTTCAGACTGCCCAAAAAATCCTCCATTTTTTGAAGGGCTTGCCTGTAATCTCTTATTGAGTAAAGTTCTCCTGAACGCAGAGACGCGTTCATTTCCGGAAGTAGTTTCCAGGTGCTGTCCAAAAACCTGGCCGGGTCTTCTTCGCAGAAATTCCCGACATCTTTGTTTGAGAAGATGACAGCCCGCTTTATGACATCCTCTATCCCTCCCGACTTCATGCAGAACTTGTATTTTTCATTAACCGCTCTGAGCCTTTCTTCAAGAATGTCAGCGTAGCTTTGTCTTTTGTCATTTTCCCCTCTAAAAGGGATACTCGCTTCTATACAGACAGTGAGCCTCATTAAGTCTCTTTCCGAAAGAATTCCTTCCAACTCCTTATTCATAACAAGCGCGCTTAAAAATTCATTCAGGCCGCTAAAAAGTGAGAGTTTCTGCCCCGTTTCAAAACCAAACACATCAAGTGTTAGCATAAAAAGCCTATCGCCTTGATTTATCTCTTTTATAAGAAAGATTTCATCTTCTCTTTCTCGAATATAGGGGGAAATAATGGTATAGATTCCAGGAGAGAATCCTCTGTCAACCTGATAGTAAATAATATCATGAAACAGGGCCGCGAGAGATTGTAACGGATCAGAAGCATCCGCAAGCTGGAAGACATGTTCCGTTGTGTGATACTTTCTCGCCTGGGCCGTCATCGCTTTGTGGACCATAATGGCTAAATCCTCTACTTTTTTCAAAGAGACGTTAACCCCTAGCTTTTCAAAAGCTTCCTGAAACATCACAATTATTCTTTGAATTGCTCCCATTATCTCTACCCTGCTCTGCCAAATGTGTGTAGAGTGTTGGTATACCTTCATGCCTGCCTGTGCAGATAGGTCAGCAGGCGTGAATGTAACCGTTCAATCCCTCCTTTTGTAAAGGGGGGTTCGGGGGGATTTCCCCTGCTGCGGCATTAAGATCACGATTTTTATCCATTCCACATACCTTACACACATACGTTCATACGTTCGACCTGTCAAGGATATTTTCGGACGAATGGTTCCGCAGCATGAACACTGCCTTGAAGATGGGAAAAGGCAGCCAACAATCTGCAAGACATTGCCATACAAGCCGTTTTATACGAAAGTTACCGACGGAAGGAAAAATTCATTGACGAAAATAGTTAAACCACGTTACATAGTGTTCTTCTATACGAGAGTAGAGCATACTCCAATTAACACATCATAATGTATTATGAGTGAATCAGAAAAGGTCACAAGATAACGCTGTCAGCACGATAAAACGGCTGCGCGATTATCAGATTGAAGCCATAAAAGAGATTGAAACCTTGCCGCGCAAGCTGTTACGGCGATTTCCGCCTTTGAAACTCCTAAAGGCTTGAAATTGGATAAGGATTACGAGGTGAGAGCAATATGATGCGTATTAAGAAGGATTTCCATGATTTTTTTGCTGACGTTCTTCATCATGGGAATCCGATAATCATGAAAATCATGGTTCAGACAATAAAAGATGCCTAAAAAACGA
>CAYSHR010000688.1:0-2187 GCA_964430795.1 uncultured bacterium | reverse complement strand
CACATACCCAAAGATGAACAGTTTACTATAATCTGAAGATATTCTTTTGAATAGAGCTCGGCTTTTTGCGCGGAGATAACGCTGAGCCTGGCTGTGGACAGGTCCAGCTTTGCCAGGTAGGCTTGCTGTAAAAAGGCGCGGTTAAAGGCGTCTATGCTTTGCTTTGTCTTTCCCATGCTCTTTACCGATTTGCCTGTACCTGTGATATTGCTCAATCCTTCGAAAAGGGGTATATCCACGGAAATACCCATATTCCAGGCGGTGTCATTGTCCGGTTCCCACGTATCGTCAGTGTCCCATTGATAATTATAAGTAAAGTTAACTTTTGGCAGGAAACCTGTAACAGAGCTCTCAATCTCGGTCTTTGCCAGCTTCTCATTTGCCCTGTTCATTCTTATCGCGGGGTGTCCGTCAAGATTAAAGGGCATGTCGCTTCCCATTTGGCCGGCCTGCTTTGCCTTTTCAAGATCACCTTCCGAGACCGAAACAGGAAAGTCGGGTAATTTGTATTTTTCCTCCACTGGCCCGCCGATAATTCTGGCCAGTTCCATCATGGCCTGGGCGTAAGCGTTCTGCTGGGCGGCCAGCATGCCCTGGGCTGTAGCCACCTCCGCTTCCCATCTCAAGACATCGCTTTTTGTCGCGGAACCAATTTCAAACCTGGATTTGGCAAGCTTTAGAGAGTTTTGAGCCACCTCTTCAGAATCCTTTGTGACCTTTACAAGGGAGTCGGCTTTTAAAACATTGTAAAATGCGGTCTTTACTGAAAGAACCAGTTGAAGCCCGGCGTCCTCATGGGAAAAAATAGCCCCTTTCCTGGTCAATGCCGCGGCATGTATGGCTACAATCTCTCCACCGCCGTTAAAAATCGGCTGAATTACAGAAACGGAATTGGAGTAATTGTCTTCCCATAAAGAGCGCTCCGCGTCTGGATTCATCAGCTTTGAAAACTCATAATATTCTTCGGCCTCGTCAAAAGTCTCGTCATCAGTGGTGCTCCAACTCCACTTGTAATAAACTTTTGGAAGATATGTGGAAACAGAATTGGCGACTCCCCAGTTTGATTCCGAGTGCAGGTACTTTGCCTCAGCAAATGAGCGATTGTTTTCTATGGACATCTCAATAGCTTTTTCAAGGGTCAGTTCCTGCCCGTGGCAGATGCCACCTGTTAAAAAAGTGATAAAGAAAACCATTGCCAAGATGGCGGTTTTTTTGAACCATAACAAGTCATGGGCATTATGTTTATTACTCATAAAGCAATCTCTCATTTAATAAGAAAGGTTTAAGCCTGCGATTTTCTATTTTAATAACCGATAATTCTCTCATTTATCATAGCATTGAAATATTGCACTATGAGAGATTAATAGTCTATCATTTTTTGTAAAATGGCTGGTTTCCGGTCCTGGTGAAAATTTATTATTATTGACAAAACAGGGTTTATTTTGTTACGAAAATAACAGGTCATTGAGATAACCTCACAGGGGGTACCGGTAATTTTATTAAATATGCCGGCGTGAGGAGACTTAAAAAGCGGTCGAAAACTCGACCGCTTTTTCCTTTATTAAACCATAGAAAAACTCTATTGTTAGGATTTCAATAGCGCCTTTATAAAAAAGGCTCCTTTTCGGATGCTTTTTTATTTGAATCATTAGTATCCATATGGTATCAAAAGAAATAACATAATTAAATGATACTGGGGAGGAAGTGAGCGCGTATAAAATTTCAAAAATCATTATCGGCGTTATTCTTGGCGCATTGATTTTTTTGATTATTTCGTTACTTAGCGGGTCCAATTGGGTTATGGACAGTTTTTTATATCTTTCAGATAATATTATTTGTGAAGATAGGAACAACGATAAGGTTGACGACTATTGCGAATACTGGGATAATGGAAAATTGATCCGTCTTGAGTGGGATTACAACTATGATGGCCAACCCGATGTCTGGTTGAGAATCATAGATGGCAAAGAATCATTTGAGATGGATACCAATTTCGATGGAAAAATCGATTATAGAGAATATGATTTGCCCGATGGTACAGTTCAGTTGGAGATTGACACCGATTTTAATGGTGCATTTGATCGGAAAGAAGTCTTGGCTGAAAAACATGACCTAGGGAATAAATAAGGAGATATTGAATGGTCGAAAAAGACCCTGCTTCCGCCACCACGAACCAGGAAATTCAGG
>CAYSHR010000687.1:0-2192 GCA_964430795.1 uncultured bacterium | reverse complement strand
GGAACCAAGAATTATCTCGGGACATTCTGGCCCCCTTTCGCTGTAATCAATTATATCGTCTTTCTAAAGACCCTTTCAGATCGTGATAAGCTCGCCGGGATTCCAGAGGCTGTAAAAGTTGCCCTTATAAGGGACAATAAACTATTTTCGTGGCTTGAAGATAATTGTAAAAAGCTAACAGTATTTGAACCTGAAGCATTAGCCTACATGGTAAAACAGAGCGCCATTCTTCACATGTCTCATATAGCGACTTGCGGCGATCCTTTTGAGCTTGGCGCGGCAAGGCCCCTGGACTTTGGTCACTGGGCCGCCCATAAACTTGAATCCATGACCGATTATAAGCTCCGCCATGGTGAAGCTGTGGTTATCGGCCTTCTTCTTGATTGCAGATATTCACTCAAAATCAATCTTCTTAGCCAGGAGTCTTTTGATAGAATCTTTAAACTGCTGAACAACCTTGGCCTTACCTTATGGCATGACGCCCTTGCCAGGAAGGATAACTCAGGTCAACTGGAGATACTGAAGGGTCTTGACGATTTCCGCGAACACCTTGGCGGCGAACTAACAGTTACTCTTTTAAAAGAAATTGGAAAGGGCGTTGAAGTAAACGAGATTGACGTAAGTATCGTTACCGAGTGTATCGCTTGGTTGAGACAAAAAGGCCGGGGATGATCCTACAGGGAAAGAATTTATTTCATCTGACATATTGCACCAATGCCCATCCAGGACCCACTCTCCAAAAAGTAATGGATAATATCAGACAATACGTTCTCGATGTAAAATCCATTGTCTCGCCTACTGAATCATTTGGCTTGGGGTTATGGATATCAAACACCGCTTCTGTCGAGTTGTTAAAAAAGGGGAACCTTGATGAATTAAAAGCTTTATTATCAGCGAATGATTTATATGTTTTTACATTAAACGGCTTTCCCTTTGGAGATTTCCATTCCTTACCTGTAAAAGAAAAAGTTTACCTTCCCAATTGGCTGGACAAAAAGAGGCTGGATTATACTAAAAAACTTGGGTTGATCTTGTCCGAACTTTTACCTGATGACTCGGAAATTACAGGCTCAATAAGCACATTGCCCGGTGGATTTTCAAAACATATAAAATCAGAAAAAGATATCGCCCGGTTGGTGGATAATATTTTAGATAGCGCTCTCTTTTTTGAAAAAGTCAACATCAAGAATGGGAAGAAAATTATTCTCGCACTGGAACCCGAACCTTTCTGTATTCTTGAAACATCTTCTTGTGTAGCTGACTTTTTTAAAACCCATCTTTTTTCAAAACCGGCAATAGATAAGTTTCGTAAGGCTTTCGGATATAACAGCACCCAAAGCCTGGAGGCAATACGAAATCGAATTGGCGTCTGTTTTGACGCGTGCCATTTCGCGGTTGGGTTTGAAAATCCCACTGACGCCCTTAAAACATTGAGTCAAAACGGTATAAAAGTCGGCAAGGTTCAGTTAAGCGCCGGACTTTGGATAAAGGAAGTTAACGCCGGCGCCATTAATGACCTCGAACCTTACACTGATGATGCATATCTTCACCAGGTTACGGAAAAAAGCGAGGGCGGGTTGACAAGATATATTGACCTGCCCCAGGCTATTTCAGCGGCGAAAAATAACCCCGAGAAAAAGCGGGAATGGAGAATACATTTCCACGCACCTCTTTTTAAAAACAAGCTTGGCCCGTTTTTTACAACCAATGAATATGTTAATGAGCTTATTCCCTTTATCATCAAGGAGAATCTTTGCAATCATTTAGAGGTTGAAACTTACACCTGGAATGTACTGCCGGACAACTTTAAAAGCTTGCCCTTGTCGTTAGCTATTTCCAAAGAGTTGGAATGGGTTAAAAAACAGGTTTTGCCATGAATCTGAAAACCGTTTTAAGCTTAGGGCGCGTCTCCAATTTGCCTACAATCTGGACCAATGTTCTTGCCGGCGTCGCCCTGTCAGGCGCCATGCCTTCTCTTTATACTTTCCCGACCCTCATTATTTCCATCTCCCTTTTTTATACGGGGGGCATGTTCTTAAACGTCGCCTTTGACGCAAAATACGACGCGAAACATCAGCCGTTTCGACCAATACCATCAGGAAAAGCAAAAAGAGAAGCTGTCTTTTTTATCGGGTGTATCATGCTGGTGTCAGGGCTTGCCCTTCTATTAACCGCGGCTCACTTTGCCCATG
>CAYSHR010000686.1:0-2206 GCA_964430795.1 uncultured bacterium | reverse complement strand
GTCAATGGGCATCCTCTAGTGGTGTACTGGGGAAGCTTTTTCAGCTTTTTATTGGCTCTTTTATTTATGGACATAACCATCACCTTTTAGCTTAAGCTAATAACTTACTTTTTTCGTTTTGACGACTTCAATATGATTTTTATCTACAATACAATTAAAATCATTCCACCTTGGAAAACAGGTCGGATTTTGCCTGGCATATGGGGCACCTGTCCGGAACTTCTCCGTCAGTTATATACCCGCATATGCCGCAGACATGATATTCCGAGTCTCGCTCGGCCATCATATCGTTAATGGCTTTTTTGTATAAGGCCGCGTGAAACTCCTCAACGTCTCTTGATTGAGAAAAAGCCATTGCCGCCCCTTTTTCTTCTTCTTCCTCGGCGTCTTTTATCAATTGAGGGTATGCCTCTTCCAAAGCAAAACTCTCGGTGCTGAACGCCCTTTCAAGGTTTGCCTCGGTGTCCTTGACTATGCCTCGCAGTTTAAGAACCTTGAGGCTGTGAATCGCCTCGGCTTCAGCCATGGCCCTAAACAATTTGGCAATCTGTCTATGCCCTTCATCCTCGGCTACTATCGAGTAGGCGAGATTTCTGAAGTAGGCTTCCGATTCACCTTGAAAGGCTTTTTTCAGATTTGCTTTGGTCTTTTCTTTCATACCCTTGATCTTTCTCTATTTACCAAAGTAACGTTTTAGAAGTCCTTCAAAAGCCATGCCGTGACGAGCCTCGTCTTTGCACATTTCGTGAACTGTGTCATGAATGGCGTCGTAGTTAAGCTTTTTCGCCTTTGTGGCGATCTCTTTTTTACCGGCGCAGGCGCCGTTTTCAGCCTCAACCCTGAGCTCAAGGTTCTTCTTGGTGTCGGGAAAAACAACCTCTCCCAAAAGCTCGGCGAATTTGGACGCGTGATCGGCTTCCTCAAAAGCGATCCGCTTGTAAGCCGCCGCGATTTCAGGATACCCTTCTCTGTCAGCCTGCCTGCTCATGGCAAGGTACATGCCCACTTCCGTGCATTCTCCGGCGAAGTTTGCTTTGAGCCCTTCGATTATCTCGGGGTCCACATCTTTGGCAACTCCGATAACATGTTCATCAGCCCATGTAAAATCACCACCGGCCTGTTCTTTAAATTTATCCGAAGCCGCGCCGCAATCAGGGCATTTTTCCGGGGGAGTGTCGCCATTCCAAACGTGTCCACATACCTGGCATACAAATCGTTTCATCTTCTCTCCTTTTCTAATAAAAAAATTCAAACAATATTTTAAAAGGCACAATTATTACCTTTACCAATTCTCTCCAAGAACCTCGAAATATGCTTGTGGATGGGCACAAGCAGGGCATTTGTCCACTGCCTCCGGGCCTTCATGAATATAACCTCAATTGCGGCAACGCCAGACAACAGGAGCATCCTTCTTAAAAACTTTGCCGGCCCCCACGTTTGCTTTAAGGTCGTTGTATCTTTTCTCGTGTTGTTTTTCCGCTACCGCGATAGCCTCAAAGACAATAGCGATATCATCAAAACCCTCTTCTCTTGCCGTTTTGGCAAATTCAGGATACATGGTGGTCCACTCGTAATTCTCCCCGGCGGCGCCTTCAGCCAAATTGGCAGCGGTGTCTCCGATTACGCCAAAAGGAAAAGAGCCGGTAATCTCCATCTCGCCGCCTTCCATGAACTTGAAAAGCCTTTTCGCGTGCTCCTTCTCCTGATTTGCCGTTTCTGTAAAAATATCAGCAATTTGCACGAATCCCTCATTTTTGGCTTTTGAGGCGAAATATGTATAACGATTTCTGGCCTGGGATTCTCCGGCAAAAGCGGCCATTAGATTCACCGCGGTTTTTGTGCCCTTTAAACTCATAACTCCTCCAATAAACCATTAGTTGACTTCATCTTCCCACCTGCCGCTGTTTTTATGTTTCAGGCATTCTTCTTCCGCGTGATTGCGAAGTCTGTATGCCACATCGCGAAGTATTCCAAATAGGATTCCACAGGAATCATCAAGGCGGTCCCTGTCCCCCTCGTCAGCCAGCGCGAGCATCTCCTTTGTCAGGCGAATGGTCCGAAGGAGGTTTTCATTGGCCTTATTTTGTTTTTCTGATATCTTTTTCAAAATTTTTCTCCCTGTCAACTTCTTCCCATTCGCCTTGTCTCAGATGTATGAGCAATAGCTGTGCCAAAATAGAATTGTGTAAAAAAACATCTGATATTA
>CAYSHR010000685.1:0-2210 GCA_964430795.1 uncultured bacterium | reverse complement strand
CAAAATCGCGGGCTTTCGCGGCGAGGTTGAATATATCAGCAAAGATGGGCGTCCCATACTGTTTGACGCAAATATTGTCACAATAAAAAACAAAGACGGCAGGATCGTGGCCCTTGAAGGCATATCAAGAGATATCACAGAGCGCAAGAAAGCCGAATTGGCTCTTCGTGAAAGTGAGGAGCGTTACAGGGTTTTGGTTGAGATTCTCAATGAGATTATATATCGCACTGATATTAATGGATATTTTATTTACGCTAATCCTGTTACCGAACGAATTACCGGGTATGACCAGGGGGAGCTTGCCAAAATAAATTATATCGAATTTGTCAGAGATGACTACAAGGACGAAATTCACAATTTTTATATCAAACAGTTTCAAGACAGGGTTTCAACAACATATAACGAGTTTCCAATCGTCCTGAGAGAGGGGCGGGAGATGTGGATAGGGCAGAATGTTCAACTCAAATATGACGAAGGAAAGGTAAACGGCTTTATTGCCGTGGCCAGGGATGTCACTGAGAGAAAAAAAGCTGAAGACGCCCTAATTCAGGCTCACGACAACCTGGAGAAGAGAGTCGAGGAGAGAACCTCGGAGCTGTCAAAATCCAACAAGCTGCTTTTGCAGGAGATTAACGATCGCCGCAGAGCACAGACGGAACTTCAGGCCAGTCTTTCAAAAAATCAAACCGCCATGGAGGGAATCATCAGCGCCATGGCTCTCACTGTTGAGATGAGAGACCCGTATACGGCAGGGCACCAGCAGAGAGTAACCGAGCTTGCCCTTGCTATTGCAAAAGAGATGGGACTTTCAGAAGAAAGGATCGATGGGATACGCATGGCCGGGCTGATCCATGACCTTGGTAAAATATCAGTACCCACCGAGATTCTGAGCAAGCCCGGAAAAATAAGCGAAATCGTTTTCGATATGATCAAGATTCACCCCACTGTGGGGTATGAGATATTAAAGCCAATCGATTTTCCCTGGCCGGTGGCGAAAATTATCCTGCAGCACCATGAAAGAATGGATGGAAGCGGTTATCCAAGCGGCTTGAAAGGCGACCGGATTATCCTTGAGGCGAGAATTCTCATGGTGGCTGACGTTATCGAGGCTGTATCGTCCCACCGTCCTTACCGCCCGGCCCTGGGAATGGACAAAGCTCTTGATGAAATAGTCAGAAACAAGGGCGTATTTTATGATCCCCAGGTTGTCAACGCCTGCGAAAAAGTGATAAAGGAGCAGGGATTCACCTTTAAATATCAGGCCAGGGAAATCGACAGAACCATGGACTACATCAGATAGTCATCCCCTGACGTTCCTCGGATCAAGCCTGTCTCTTAGACCATCCCCGAGGAAGGACGTATCAACAAAGCCTTAAGAAACATTTCAAACAATTACTGGTAATTAACTTATCAATTATGCTATTATTTTTCATAGGTAAAGTAAGGAACATTATTTACCAGGTGAACATAGGAGGTAAAGAAATGACACCCCCCCTGCGAAATGCGTACCAAAACATTTAGCACTATTTACCCGGCTGGATTTTACCAAAAATAGGGCAACGATAATAAAGTTATTTACAGCTTTTTTTGTTCTAGGTTTGTTTTTATTTACAGTATATTTTTTAAAATGAACCAAAGTAATTCAATTGAGAAAACAGCCTTAATAACAAAACCACCAGGTTCAATATCATCTTGCGGCGAGGAACCGGAAAAGGATTTGCGAGGGGCGGCTGCTAATTGGGGCGACTCAGGTCGCGGTTCTATTGACGTAAATGGTCATAGCCCTTTAACCACCTTGTTACTTAACGGAACAACAGACACCAACATTGATTTTCATGTAATTGTTCAAGCAAAAATCGGGGCATACAATATGGTCCTCTACGATGAGATCGTCCCCATCCAAAAAAACCAGCAGATCCAAATACCATCAGATGTTCAAAGGGCAATGAACCTTCATCACAAACAATATGAGTATGTGACTCGTATCTATGGCAAAGCCATTGCCATGTCGCAGGATGAATCGATAAATGGCGCAGTGGAAAGGTTCGAAGAGAGGTATCTGGCATTTAACGAGGCTGAGAGTTACTTTGAAGTCATGGACAATAACACCAAATCCAGTGTCTACCCCCATGGATTTACTACGCAACAAGGGCAAACGATGGCAATGGACGCCTAGGTTGCCCATGACGAAGCAGGTGTTTCCATTGAGG
>CAYSHR010000684.1:0-2212 GCA_964430795.1 uncultured bacterium | reverse complement strand
GACATAAGACATCAACGTCAAGGCTCATGCCTGCACCATGAAAGCCTTTATACCGGACAAGGTTAAAAGAAATAAAGGACAAATTTTAAATGTGGCTACCGCGTCGGGATTCATCGGAGTGCCCAGATTGGCGGCCTACGCCTCTTCAAAATGGGCTGTGATCGGTCTGACTGAATCGGTAAGAATGGAGATTGCCAGAGAAGCAAGCAATGTAAAATTCACTATAGTTTGCCCAAGTTATATCTCTACAGGAATGTTCGAAGGGGTTAAGCCTCCTTTTTTGACCAAATTCATGACCCCGGAAGAAATCGTGGATACCATGTATGATTCATTCAAGAAAGACAGAATTTATGTTCTTGAACCTTTCATGGTAAAACTCACTCCGGCTTTAAAAGCCATATTGCCCACAAAGGTATTTGATATCGCTTGTGGTCTTCTGGGAATATCTAAAGGGCAGGATGATTTTGTTGGTCGCAATTAATTTCTCTCCCGGAATGACCCCCTTCCACCATCAGGATCTCCATGGAAATGTCTCATTTTCCAATAGAGTGCTTTTCAAAAAACTCCCAGATCATTTTCGCGCCGGAAAAGTCCTTACTCGATTTGCCGAACTTTCCCCATTTTTTTAGAGGACCTCCGGGCCATGTGTGGCCGCCGTTCTCGATTTTAATCAAAATCAAATCGGCGCCGTTATTACATTTTGCCCACTCAACTTTTTCGGTTTTTGTTCCATCCCTCAAGTCGGCGTCAGGCAAAAGGGTGGTCTTTGTTTTTGAGGAGCATCCATTGATTTTTTGCCATCGCTCCATAGTGGACATTACCGGTTTGAAGGCTATTTTAAGAATTGAATGAGGGCCGATGCCCCCTTCCCATTGAACATTTTTATCTTTAGTGCCATGAATATGCATAAGGGCAACCGCCCTTCCCGGATTACACTTCTCCACTTCAAGCCCACCTGAAACAGGCGCGGCGGCGGCTATCAAATCAGGTGCTTCGCAAGCCAGCCTGTGGGTCATCATTCCGCCGTTTGACATTCCGGTGGCGTAAATTCTTCTTCTATCAACAGGCGCGACTTTTGACAGATCCTCGATAAGCTTTCTCACCATTCCAACGTCGTCAATGTTCTTTCTTTTCGCGTATGCACAGCAACTACCGGCGTTCCAGGTCAAAAAGCTTTTGATGTTCCCGGTCCCATAAGGGTACACCGCCAAAAATCCTTTCTCTTTAGCCAGGGCGTCAAAGCCGGTGTAATATTGAATCCTCTTGGCGTTACCCGCGCCGCCGTGAAAAACCAGAACAACAGGAAGCTTCGATTCTCTTTTGACAGCAGGAGGCGCGTAAAACAAATATTTTCTTGTATCCTCGCCAAACTTAAATTCCCTCTTGTGAATCCCGGGCTCAAAAAAGGAACTTTCAGCCATTGAAAAATAGAAAAAAACTGAGAGAAGAAGTCCGATCACGGCAGTGAAAGATATTTTTTTTGACATATTGACGCCCTTTAATCTGTTTGAATAAAGAATATATTTTGTGGAGATTTTTCTCAACTAAAGTTTTCTATAGAGAGGGAATAAATATTTTTTATAGTAACGGAAGCAGAAGAGATATGGTATTATTTCAATATGATTGGATATCTAAAATCATGGATAAATCAACAAACTGGGGAGCAGGCATCATCCAAGCACATTCAATTCCTACCATATCGTTTTTGTTCCTGCCCCAAACACGCGCCTAAGTTTGACTAAAAGCCTATCCGATTTTTAAAAACTCACTTTTTCTTGATTATCAAATGGGATTTCGGCTAATGTCTCTGACATAGATGGTTTTTGTTTGTATTAATGAAATTGCCGGGAATTATAATAATGAATAGACTTGTTGACCTTCATGTTCATCCCAGTTTGAAAATGTACTATCTGCCCTATTTGAAAAGTAGTTTTCATTCTTCTATTCCTTCGGGAAATTTCTGGAATCCCCTTTCGTTTCGCACAAGATATAAAAATCTGAAGGACAGCCCTGAAAAAATCATGGTCTGCGCTCATTACGTAATCGAGCGAGGCTTTGTGGCAAAGGGCATCAAGTGGTTTGGCAGAGCTTTTGCGTGGAGCGCGGCGCCATGGTTTTATGGCAAACTCAGATTGGCGGATGAATGGGTGACTTTATGTAAACAGATAAGGACCCTTGATAAAGCCGCCAAGACATCCAATAAAAAGCTTGG
>CAYSHR010000683.1:0-2212 GCA_964430795.1 uncultured bacterium | reverse complement strand
CTCATATGAAAATCCGGGGACACGTAACAAGTACATGTCCCCGCTTTTCCAAAAAACCCCTTGTAACTGAACGATTACCTTTTTTTGATGGTTATTAGCAAAGCGAGCTATTAATATATTCACTCCCGATTCCGGTTGAACAAAGCGTAAGAACAGTCAACTGCCACTACTCCAAGCCCGGAGCCGACATATAAAACGTCATTGTGGGGGTCGTATGTCATTCCCCTGGCTCTGGGTCCGACATTAACTTTCCACAGGAGCTTTTTGTTTACAAGATCATAGGCTGTGACATGCCCTTTAAAGAAATTGCTGATGTAGAGGATTTTCCCTTTTGGTCCTACAAGGAGGTCCCTGGCGCCTCTTGAAACAGGGATGGCGCCGACTTCCTCAAGGGAATCAGGATCGAGGACGGAGATTCGTTTTGTCAAAGGAAGGGTGACGTATATCTCTTTTGTAAATGGATTTAGAATTATATCCCAAATAAAGGAGTTGCCGATATTTATGGATTTTTCAAAAAGAAAAGGATCAAGGGAGTATTTCGCGACTCTTCCGGAAGTCCTGAATTCACATCCGAAAAACACCCTGTTTCCGGAATAATCAACTTCCATGCCATAGACCCCTTTTATGTGTTCCAGAAAATACTGTCTTTTGATTTTCAGACTTTTTGGTTCAATCTTAAAAAACTGGTGTGGATTTTCCGAGACACAGAAAAGGCGCCGGCCCATATTTTCCAAAGAGCAGTTCACCACTTTGTGAATGGGAATGGTATTTATCATTTTGCCATTGGCAACATCAAAAGAAGAGAGGCGATTCTCCGTGACTTCCCCTATTACAACCTCTTTTCCTCCAGGAAGCACCGCCATGGCCTGGGATGTCCCTTTTCCCATAAATTTCCAGGGTCCCTGATCTTTTCTTCCAACAATGAGGGCGGCGCCGTTGTTCTTTCTATCCGGTCCGCGAGTTAAATAAAATGTATTTGATTTGAGATCAAAATGAATATTTCTTATCATTGATTGGGTTGGATATTGGCGCTGATCAAAAACAATGGCGACTACAGGTTTCTGCTTTTTTATGACCTTTTGATATTCCCAGGGCATAGTCAGAAAATAGGCGGAAAAGAGATATAGAGCGATCATGCCAAGGGGCGGGGCCACGCCAAAAACCACCCCAAATTTCCAGGAGTATTTCTTGTATATCAAATACCCTGTGGCGACTCCTGTGAGGGTTGAAATGAGTAGGGACCAGGGGTTAAGGCAAAATGCGAAAACAAAGGGATAAATCCATAAAACAGCCAACCCTGTTCCTGTTATTACCCACCAGTATATTTTAGCTCGATAAAAAAGCCATAGAAAAAAAGAAAGGCAGCCTGCAAGCAACAGGAAAAAAACATATCGGTTTGAAAGAAAGGCAAAACCAAGAATTGGAGCGGCCAGCGCGAAAGTAAAAAAGATAAAGATCAGGAATGTGTTATATTTATTTAACAGGCTTGAGTTTTTCATCCCTTTGTCACTGTCAAAATAAATTTCCTGTTAATGTACAACTTTTGAGGGCGGCACAATCACAACGTTTTTGGTTTTTAATGATGGAATTTTCTCTTTTAAAACTTTTAATGTGGCGGCGTGAGGATGCCCGATTGCTACAACGGCGCCTTTTCGTAAAGCCACTGAGACCATGAGATCAAATTGCCTGGCAATATTAGAAGGGCGTGGATCATGATCCAGAAAAACATTTCTCGCCGTCGCCGGAACGCCAAGTTCTCTGGCGGTCTCGTAACCAATGGCGCTTCCCGCGGTTCTGGAATCAACAAAGTAGAGCCCTCTGGGTTTTAATAAAGAGAGAATCTGCCTCATTTTTGAGGGACTTGAGGTAAAAGCGCTGCCCATGTGATTGTTTACGCCACTGATAAAAGGCACTTGAACAATGCCGCTATTTACCATGTCCGCCAGTTTTTCTTTTGTCATTGATAATAATAGACCCCCTTTGCCGGGAGTGATCTTTGGGTAAGCTTTTGGCTCCATGGGTAGGTGAAGCATAATTTCATGACCTCGATCATGGGCCATTTTCGCGAATTCAACACCATTTGGAGAGTAGGGCATAACCGCGAAAGTAAGATTCACTGGAATATTCAAAAACTGCCTTTCCACTTCCTTTCGATGCCCAATATCATCGATGATGATTACAATCTTAGCCGGCCCCGAGTATTTAATCATCA
>CAYSHR010000682.1:0-2213 GCA_964430795.1 uncultured bacterium | reverse complement strand
CCTTGAGGATTTAAAGCTCATAAGATGGGCGTCTTTACCGGGAATAGCCTTTGACTTGGCCTTTGACAAGAGGCGAAATCGCCTGTTTATTCCATTCCCGCGGCGGTGGGAGTTAGAACCGTGGCTCTGGATCAGAAAAGAGGCCTAATTTATTTCGGATCTATAAGCGGCGCTTTAGAAACCAGACAAATGGACGGCTATAAGATTATTTTAACGGAAAGGGTTATTCCCTGGATCAGGCGCATCGCTGTTTTACCTCAAACAGGGGATGTGATTGTAACCGACAGGGGGCTGCCTGTAATCATTTCTCATAATGGCGAAAAAGGAGGTTTTGATCCGGCTCTTGCCCTTATGAATCTGGCGGCAAAATCCGCTGGGAGGTTTGTTGAAAGTCAAACCTTCCAAACAACGTTTTCCCAAGACAGCAATCCCCTTTATAATTCACCGGCAGGAAAGGGCATACAATGAACAAGGAGATTTACTCATCCAGAAGAAAGATATTAAGGGCATTAGTAAAGCAGGATGCCATATTATTTCTTGGTCATAGCCAGGCATCAAAAAATTACGCGGCCAATTTTTATCCCTTCAGACAGAATTCCCACCTGCTTTATTATTCAGGCATTAATCTGCCCGATGTGGCGCTGCTTATATTACCCGATGGACGGGAGATTCTTTTCGCTCCCAAAAAAGACCCCGATGATCTGATCTGGACAGGACCGGCGCCATCATCAGAAGAGATCGCCGCTGCTGGAGGCCTTGAGGGGATAGAGGAGATAAACGCTCTGGCCGGCAATATTGAGAAGCTCAAATCCCAGGGTGTGGAAATTCATTATCCTCCGCCCTATAGAGGAAAAGATATTCTAGCCCTATGCGCGCTTCTGGCACTAACCCCTGAAGAAGTAAAGAAAGGGGCCTCTGAAATTCTCGCCGGCGCCATTGTTAAACAACGTTCAATAAAGTCTCCCGAAGAGGTGGAACATATCGAGGCGGCCCTTGCCGTTACTGAAAAAATCTTCGCCTCGGCCAAAGACGCCATAAGACCGGGCGTCACCGAATCCATAATCGCCGGCGCCATAGAGGGCGTAGCCCTGGCCTTTAACAGGCGTCAGGCTTTCTCACCCATCGCCACAAAACACGGCGAGATACTTCACAACGAATCCTATACAAAAACATTCAGGGATAATGACATGCTCCTTGTTGACGCCGGCGCCGAATCCCCCATGTTTTACGCCTCGGACATCACCCGGGTTTTTCCGGTCTCAGGGAAATTCTCTGATAAACAGAGGGATATTTACCAGATTGTTCTAGCCGCGGAAAATGCCGTAATCGCCGGCGCGTCTCCAAATGTGACAAACAGGGAACTTCACCACATAGCCGCTTTGACCATAGCCACAGGACTTGTAGGCATTGGTCTTATGCGGGGGAATCCCCAGGAGATTACAGAAGCCGGCGCCCATGCTCTTTTCTTTCCCCATGGCATCGGTCATATGATGGGATTGGACGCCCATGACATGGAAGACCTGGGCGACATTGTGGGGTACGCAAAAGGAGAATCCAGGTCCGAGCAATTCGGCCTTTCCTTTTTGCGCCTCGCGAAAAAGCTGGAACCGGGCTTTGTGATTACAGTGGAACCGGGCATCTATTTTATCCCGGACCTGATCTACAAATGGAAATCCCAGGAGATTTTCAGCCAGTTCATTAATTACAGGGCATTGGGAGAGTTCCTTGATTTTGGCGGAATCAGAATCGAGGATGACATATTGATTACTGAAAAGGGCTGCCGTGTTCTTGGTCCACCAATCCCAAAGGCCATAAACCATATTGAGAGAGGATAAAAAGGGTCCCTTGGCTTTATTTCTCTTGCGGGTATAATGAGCAATGTCTTTTTTTAAGAACCAAAAGGCGCCTCTTGTAGTACTGCTTGTTGTAGCGGTGTTGTTTGTCATGCTGTTTCTTTTTCTGAACCACAAGCGTTACAAAGCCATGTTCTCTTTTGAGTGGGGCGATGAGGCGGTGCACAACCAGCTTGCCTACAGAATGTTTCGCCACGGCCCTTTTACCAGCAACCTCAAAGGTTTTCAGATATTTGATCAGCATTTTCGCCCCATGTGGGTCTTAATCAGCATTCCATACATCTTCTTTCCATCCATAATTTCATGGTATCTGCTTCTCCTTATATCTTTCGCGGCAACAGCGGTAGATATAAGGAGAAG
>CAYSHR010000681.1:0-2214 GCA_964430795.1 uncultured bacterium | reverse complement strand
CGCCTCCTTAAGGTGGAGCGCATCTTCATTACACGCCCGTCAGGTGGAGTTTTCCTTCCTTTCCCTTTTTGTGGGCCGGAACTCCAAGTGCCAGGATGACCATCATCCCAGTGGCCATTTTCAAATCACTTGGGGCCAGTCCCAGTCTTAGCCCAATAGCGATGATGAGTTTATAGATAACCGATCCAACGACTGCTGCCAGGGTCATCCTTGCTACAGTTTTTTTTCCGATGAGTGTCTCCCCGATAATAATGGCGGCCAGGCCCGCTACAATCATTCCGATGCCCATACCGATATCCGAAAAACCCTGATCCTGGGCAACAAGTGAGCCGGATAGGGCCACAAAAGCGTTAGCGATCCCAAGTCCCAGGACTGTTATATTGTCGGTGTTGACACCGAGAGAACGGATCATCTGCTCATTATCTCCGGTAGCCCGCATGGCAAAACCAATCTGAGTATGAAAAAACATATCGGTGAGAAACTTAACACAAAAAGTTACCAGGAAGAAGAAAGCAATAATCGGAATAAACCTGTTAACATCCAGGTTTTCCAAAGGCGTCAGAAGGGTCTTTACCGTCAGTAACTGTATGTTTGAGCGTCCCATTATTCGCAGATTCACTGAATACAGGATAGTCATCATCAGAATGCCTGCCAGAAGGCTGTTGATCTTCAATCTGGTGTTGAGAAGACCGGTACAACAACCCGCCACAAATCCAGCGATAGTGGCTATCATGATAGCATAGATGGGCGGCACGCCTTCCATGATAAGACGGGCAACTACCGCTCCTCCCAGGGCAAAGCTCCCATCAACGGTGAGATCAGGGAAGGCCAGAATACGAAAACTGACGACGATTCCAAGCGCAACGATGGCATAGACCAGGCCCTGTTCGCAGGAGATCGGGATAGTCCGCAAAAACCCTTCGAATAACATCAGTTTACCATTTAGATATTCAGATGGACGCCACCTTGAAGGTGGAGCCCATCTTTCCATACCTTATTCGCCTTTCACGACATTGCCATCCTCATCCCATAACTTGTCGGCTGCCTTTTCCACCAAAGTCGCCGGAAGTTTTACACCTTGCTCTTTGGCATGTTTCAAACTGACCCAGAGGCTGTAACCAGCCGCAAGACCCGCAGGAACTTTGCCAGGATCTTCGCCCTTCAATATCCTGGCAGCCTTTTTACCGGCGGTGTATCCTACCATAAAGTAGTCGAGGCCGTAAGCTGCAATCGCCCCCCTTGGAACACTGTCCCTGTCTCCGGCAATCAGAGGGATGTCGTTTTCATTGCAGATTTTGACAACGGCTTCGAAGGCGGAAACAACCGTATTGTCAGAGGTAATATGGATGGCATCTACCCGGCCCACCAGACTCTGTGCGGCCTGCATTACTTCAGAACTGCTGGAAACGTGGGCTTCAATGAGTTCCACACCTATTGCCTCCAGGGCCTCTGTCATCTCCTTGATGTGGAAGGCGACATTCGCATCACCTGGATTATAGATGGTGCCCCATTTTTTGACATTGGGTAAAAGATCCTGATACATCTTGCACTGCAAGGTAATGGGCCATCGGTCGCTTACGCCGGTGATGTTTGTCCCGGTTTCTCCCATTTTGGGGATAATACCGGTTGCGACAGGGTCCGTCACCGATGAGAAGACAACAGGTATTTTCTTACTGATTTTAGCAGTCGCCTGGGCATTGGGCGTGCTGATGGCATGGATCAGATCAACTTTATCATCCTCAAACTTCTGGGCGATAATGGCGCAGTTAGGCTGCTCACCCTGGGCATTTTGGCGATCAAACGTCACGTTTTGGCCTTCGATGAACCCTTCCTCTTCCAGGGCGGTTTTGAACCCCAGGGAATCACCATCCAGGGCCGGATGGGCAACAATTTGGTGCTCGCCTATGCGGATCATCTGGGCTGAAACCCCGGATCCGAAAATAAGACTCCCTACCAACAATACTACGAAAAATGACATTACTCTTTTCATAATTTTAGCTCCTTTTTTAGTGTTTGGATGCGAAAGCATCTTAAATTATTGTTTTTTTATTGTAACCGTTCATGCAACTTCTCAATCCCCGGCCCCTTATCCAGGGCAGAGGTTTAAGTATTTTTCCGGTCGATCCCATGTATCCTGCCACAAATTTGTCATCAGGGCATGGTTTCTTTGTTATTTTCACCCCCTTTCCTGTTAAAAAATCGCCAATTTGCAAT
>CAYSHR010000680.1:0-2219 GCA_964430795.1 uncultured bacterium | reverse complement strand
ACTTGAGCCCCACTCCTCCGGCGATGCAGAGATTTTCGCATTTGGTGATGTCAAAAAGATGAGCCGCCACATGAACCATGGCGTCCTCAAGGCGCTTTTGCGCGGCCCAGGCAAAGTTTTTGTCCCGGCGGGTAATTTTCTGGTCAAAGCTCCTGGCCTGGCCGAAGGACTCATAAAAAAGAGGAGTGAGTCTTTTAATATTCACAGGGTCCACAAGGACGTGAGCACCTTCCCAGTAGAGCATCCAGTCAGGATTTATAGCGATTCTTCCTTCAGGCAGAAGCAGAATTACATCCTTCATGGCTTCATAGAACTCACTCTTTTCGCCGTGGCTCGACAGTCCCATGAGTGAGCCTTCCTCCATGTCAAGGAAATGGCCGCACAGCGCGTAAAAGTATCCAAGGGATGAGTCGGCGAAATAGTTTTCCATCTCAAGAAAAGGCTTGCCCCGCTCACAAAGGTTAAGGGTAAGGGATTCGGCGGGATAGTTCCTCGCCTCGCCTTCGGGTTTTTCCTTTAATAATTGCTCCAGGGTTGGATTTCGGTGGGCCGTGACAAAGCCTTTTTCTCTGAAGTCTATCTCGTGTCGCAGAAGTCCCCAGTGACTTTTATCAGGTACGACAGGGGCGATACCCCCTGAAGCGTCAATCGTAAGAACAGCGGCTCTGCCAAAAGTCGAGGGAAGAAAGGCGGAGGCCACATGCCCGACGTGGTGATTGATCTGGACGATTTTCTCTTTATTTTTATAGTCGGGAAAAACATCAAAGGGCGGATGATCCGGTGGATAATAATGATCCACATCCGTGGCAATAAGGTCCACTCTTTCCATGGGGATTTTAGCCGCGTTCAAAACGTAATGTATCGCCCGCCTTATCGAGTTTCCCTTGTCCCCTCTCTTGACCCTGCAAAGACGTTCCTCACCAATGGCCCCAATCAACCCGCCGTTTTTTAAAAGACAGACAGCCGAATCGTGGTCGGAAATCACAGCGCCGAGAATGTAGATGTCAGCCAATTAATTTCTCCCGAAATTCGACGAAATGTTTCCAGGACCATGTTTCTACGACTTGGCGCGACAGGTTTCTATCCATGGATAATGTGCTTTCGGGTTATTGCTGCCGGTGGCACACCGGGCACTGCATGCAGTGCCCCTACATCAATCGTCGTAAGTTCTATTTCCGTTATCAACTCCCCTCTCCCAGAGGTAGAGGGGTTGGGGGAGAGGGCGCCTTTGTCACAAGGAAAGGACCAATAGCAAGAGCGTCCATCATAGTTGAGGTAAAACAGATTACCGCGTCAAGGGGAGACTCGATAATAGGCTCCCCATTGTCATTAAAGCTTGTGTTGAGAATTACAGGAACGCCGGTTATGGCGAAAAATTCCTCAATGACTTTTCTGTAGGCGCCGCCGGCTTTTCCAACGGTTTGAACCCGGGCGGTCCCGTCAATATGGGTGACCGAAGGGATGGAGGAGATTTTATCCTCTCTCACTTTCGCCACCAGAAGCATATGGGGAGAAGGAGCCGAAAGATGGAAATATTTATGAGCCTCCTCTTCCAAAACCGCCGGCGCGAAAGGACGGAACCACTGGCGATGCTTGACTTTGTGGTTTAGGATATCCTGGGTTTTGGGGTCTCGGGGATCAGCCAGAATTGACCTGTGTCCCAGAGCCCTGGGACCAAATTCCGAAGGACCTGTAAAAAAGCCGACAATTTTTCCCTGGGATAAGAGCAGGGCGACATGCTTTTCTATATTTTCCATACGAGTATAGTTTAGTTTTGGGAGAGAAAGTTTCCATTTGCGACCGTCCCGATCGTCTGTGTAGATAAAACCCCCCTCCATCTCTACCGCTCCGCCTTAATATACTGTCCTTTGGTTTTACGAGAAATCTGGGTACCTTTGAGAATGGCTTTTTGCCAGGAGGGCATTGTGGTGATTCTGCTGTGCATATATTCAATCCGTCCAAGATCGTCACAACTTTTATAACAGCCGCATTTGGCGTCGGGGTCGTTTCCAATCAAGGAAAAGAAAGGGTCGTCTTTGATAAAAACATTTGTCTTTCGCCGGAAATATTCCTGCCCTGCCCCTGCCCAAAGCTCACTGAAGCTATTTTCATAGAGGCTGCCCAAAGGAACTCTGTGGCTTTTAAGGCAGGAGTTTATATTGCCGTCGGCAAGGACTCTTGTAAAGAGCCAGCCAACAAAGCAGGGCATGGAGTCAATT
>CAYSHR010000679.1:0-2220 GCA_964430795.1 uncultured bacterium | reverse complement strand
ATTGTCCAGCGGATTCATTTCAGACCTCCACAAATTTACCCATAAATACCCAATAATGTGAGGATCGTCAAGGTTTTGCGGGTAATTACGGGTGTGATATTGGATTATGGAAAAAATTGAAGAGGTGTTGTCGGGATAAGGAAAAGCAAAAATAAAACCCCGGACTTTACTCCGGGGCGGGTTTCCAATCAGCTACATTTACTATTGCTACAGACCAACTGTTACTTTTGATTTTATTTTCAGGTTGTCTATTTCAGCCACCACATCCTGCTCGCTCATCAGATAGATATTGTTTTCCAATGAGACGCCGTCAAGTGCGTTATGAAGAGCGTCCTTTATCCTTGCCAAGCCTCCTTCAACAAGGAGGGATTGGGCGCCGGCTGATTGCCCTGGAGCTATCCAGCCGTCACAAACAAGTCCGTTTTCAAAGTCAGGTCCTGTCTCGGTTTCACCTATAACCATCACAAAGTGCACATCATCAATGCCAAGATTCTCTATATTGCCGGTTATGGAAACGGAATTGATTGATTTTACATTGCCGGAAATTCCGCTGACTATGGCGCCATCCAAAGGGCGAAAACTATGGTAAACCGGTGAAGCATCGATATCGAGCCAGTTGATCATGACGCCGGCTCCGTTTTTTCCTTCAACCTTTACAAGCAAGGAAGTCATAAAGTCCCCGGTGTCTTCAGCGAAAAATTCCATGAGCCTCTCTTTGACAACATCCACAGAAAGATCGAGACCGAGATTTTGCTGAATCTCTTTGCTGCTTTTGGCCCCAATCCATATTCCACCAAGATCAAACTGGTTAGCCAGTGAATTTTGGGATCGAACAAGAGCAAGGTTCACCCTTACATCAGAATTTGAAGGGTTTGTAATTTTGCCGTTTAGAACAATCTCCACAGGTTCCATGTTCTCAATAAAACAGGTAATATTTTCAGCGATATCCATTAAATCGGACTTGATGGTGTGGGTTTTTGAATCAGCCGCCACAGAGACATCTTCGGCCAGAATCGCCCTGCCTATTGTACCCTGGGGAGAACCATCATATACTGTTTGTGAAAGGGTAATGTCTCTAGTGGTAAGGTCCTCGAGAGCTTCCTCTATTGAACAGCCTGAAAGAGCGAAAATTCCTATAACCAGTAGTAATATTATTCTTCTTTTCAACATTGTTTCACCTCCTGTGACCATGAGCGAAAGCTCCAATTTTCACAATATTTTTAAAGCAACGAGTGTGCCAACGGTGAGAAAACGCCACTATTCGCGTATTTTCATTACGTTTATAAATATTGGCGGGTTTTAAATACAGGTAGTTTTGTAATAGCCGCTTACTTTTAGTGCAAAAAATCTTTCAATAAAAAAAAATATAGCCGCATAAACCCGGGCGCTGCCCCAGGCCCCGCAAAAATATTTTGGATAAAGCCAGAAAAAAAGACAGAACATCCGGGCTTTGGCAATATCAGCTTGTATGTTATATTTTCCTAACTCTGATTCAGGTTTTAGGGTCTGTTTGTAAAAGGGAAGGCTCCAAGAAAGATGGCTTTGCAAAGCAGGAGAGAATTTGGAAAAGCGGCGGCTAAATTGGCCACCGCTCTTTGCGTATCTGAAACTTTCGCCGGGAAAATTATTACCGCCATCGCCCATGCTCAAACCGGATCGAACACCCCTGGAAACGCTGAGGCATGGAATTATAGCAAACTACCCAACAGCGTCACTCGCTGCAATGTTTGTCCAAGGGGTTGTACTCTTTCTGTAGGTGAATTCTCTTATTGCAGGGCAAAGAGAAACATAAACGGCGTCCTTGTTTCTCTGAGCTATGGGAAAATGAGCACCATCAATTTTGATCCAGTGGAAAAGAGTCCTCTTTTTCATTTTACCCCAGGCAAAAAAGGTCTTGCCATTGGTCCTTCCGGGTGCAACCTGAACTGCCTCTATTGTCAAAACTGGCAGATTAGTCAAAAAAGCCCCCTTTATACAAAAAACACTCCGCTGCTTCCGGATAAAGGCGTAAGGAGCGCTAAAGAAAAGAATCTGTCAGCCATGATCTTTACTTACACAGAACCTGTTACATACCCTCGTTACCTTATGGAGATGACAAAGATGGCGAAAGTTGAGGGCCTTATGACCAATGTTGTAACAGCGGGTTATGTATACGAAGAATGTATTGACAAAATATCTGAAAATGTTGACGCCTTTACAGTTGGGCTGAAAGGTTGGGAC
>CAYSHR010000678.1:0-2229 GCA_964430795.1 uncultured bacterium | reverse complement strand
GAAATTCAACAAGGGAGATTCCGCCATTGGCGCACGAACAGCCAGAAACTGGCTGAACAAAATGGAGGTAAACGAAGAGGTTATATCCAGCGTCTGCGAAATCGTTGAAGAAACATCCTTCAAAGGAGCAGGGGTAAAATCCCAACTCAGAAAGTTTTTCTCCTTGCCAAACATCCCATTTTCGAACTCGAAATAAAATCTGTTCATGCCCTGTTTTTTCAGTTCACGGTCGGCAAGTATTGTTGGGTGGCCATGGTAAACCTGAAAATAAAAGTACCTGAGATTCGATTCCTTAAGTCGATATTCATCGGAATCGTAAGGCGCCTCCAATACAGCTCCCTGGTCATCAATCCGGGCCAGATCTTTATAGACCATGGGCAGATGGATTTTGTGGGTCGGTAAAGGAAAAGGCAAAGGCAGGACAACAAGGGCATCGACGCAAAGGGCGACGCCGGCGAAAAGGCATAACCCATAACGAACCCAATTTCCAAGAGGTTTAGTAATCCTGGCAAGACCAATGGAAACCAGCATCGATCCGCAAAGAACCACCCCAATTACCGCTCTATAAAAAACGGTAAAGGAGAAATAATCGCCAAATATTCTCAGAAGCCAGTATGGAGGAAGGAAAATCCTGCGACCAAATATTGTGTCCCATTCAAGGGTAAATCTCAGGGAATAGCCGTGGGCGAATATGAAAAACAGACCGGCGAACAATAACAATATCTTTGGTGAGAGCCGACTTGGCGGCTCATCCATATCACTGCCGCCGGCTCCCCTCTCCTTGCCGGGTATTTTCTTTTTGCCGGGGATAAAAGCCAATGCCCCAAGGAGAATAAACATCCATCCGATATAATGGGTGTGAAGTACTGATTTTGGAAGCTCTCCGGGAGTGAATTTGTAATCCTTGGGTTTAACCCACCCAAGGAGGGTGGCGTTTTGTGAAGCATTTGGCGAATATGGGGGAAACTGGGGACCCGCGGAAACAAAAAGAGGTTGATAACCTGGCACAAAGTGGGAATCCTGCCAGTAACTTATATAAGGAAAGGAAGCCAGGGCGACTAAAAAAGCGCTTATCGCAAGACGTAAAAATATCCTCCGGAAGTTTCCACCTCGGGATCGAACCAGATAATAAGACCCCAGCATTAATAGAAAAAGGGCGCTGAAAATTCCCATGTAAGGACTGGTGGCTACAGTAAGGGCAAAAACCGGTGCAAGAAGCAAAACAGGCCGGAATTTTTTTGTTTCGGCGATTTCGATTAATAGAAGCACCGCTAAAGGCAGAAATCCGTGGCTCAGTTTTGCCAATTGGCCGTTCCAGACAAGGGATATTACAAATGGGCAAAAACCGTAGGCTATTCCGCCCACTATCGATTCGGCCCAACGGTCGGTTAATCTTAAAGCCAACCTGTAGGCAAAGTAAAAGGCAAGGACCATGTGTATGAGAAAAGCAATATTCATACCCATGATTAAACCTGTGCCCATAACCTTGCATAGCAGCAGGATCAAAATAAATGACCACCCGATAATGGTTATGGCGCCGCCGGCCGGATAGTTGATTTCATTGGTATGAGTGGGGATGATCCCCTGCTCCAAAAGGACATTGACTGGGAAATTCATGGACCAAAGATGCCCAGGGGTGAAAAATCCCCATACAAGGGTGTCGGACATGGAAAGGGGCATAGGCCATATAATTATCAATAATGGAATAAAAAAGGCCGGCAATGCCAGAATGTCCAGGGCGATTTTTCTCCCTGTCCCTCCCTCGCTATATAAACCTTTGTTTGATTTTATGATTTTGACTCCTTTTACAGCCCCAGTTTTTTCATCTTTTTCCAGAGTCCCTGGCGGCTGATCCCCAGGGCTTTTGCCGTGCGGCCCCTGTCTTGGCCGTACCTCTCCAGGTGAGTTTTGATAATCCTTCGCTGGGTATCTTCAGTCAGAGATTTAAGATTGATCTCTCCGGACCCTTTTTCAGTGTTGGCGCCGATATTGAAACGAGAGACTGCCTGAGCCACATGTTCCTTCTCGATTCTCCTGCTATCGGTAGCGAGAGTCGCGGCAAAGGTTACAGCGTTTTTCAACTGGCGAACATTCCCGATAAAGTCGAATCCCTCAATTTCCCTTAAAGCCTCAGAGGTAAATCCCTCAATATTTTTTGAATGTTTTTCATTGAACCGGCTAAAGAAACAGAGAGCCAAAGCCGGAATATCCTCTTTTCTTTCCCATAAA
>CAYSHR010000677.1:0-2247 GCA_964430795.1 uncultured bacterium | reverse complement strand
TTTACTTTGACATGGGCAAAAACAGTTGATAGTAAATTTGACGATTTGCCGGAGTGGTGAAACTGGTAGACCCACGGGACTCAAAATCCCGCGATCCTTGCGATCATGTCGATTCGATTCCGACCTCCGGCACCAGTATTTTCAAGGGGTTAGGCTGTTTTGGCTGACCCCTTTTCTTTCTCTGGTTGTGATTTTACATATCATTCTGTAGGATTTGCCTGTTATTCTTTTTTTAGTATGGGAGGTTTAATGGATTCAGGGAGAGTGTTATTACCTAAAGGGCAGGTTGCCCGTTTTTACGGCGATAACGAGCAGCGCCAAACTCTTCTGGCTGAAAATCCTGGATTTCACAATCTTGTTGGATTCGAGACGACCTGGAGAGAAAATCCCGAGTTAATGAATTTTCTCGCCCCATCTTCTCCTCTTTTTTTGACCAAGAAGCTTTCCACAGAGATTTATATGAGATTTCTCAACTCTTATTTAGCTACGGCGCCGCCTTGGTCATCGGTTCTTGACGCCGGTTGCGGCATAGGCCGATTTACCATTGAACTATCCAGGCGGTTTTCAAAAGTAAAGGCCTTTGATCCGTGTAAATCATCAATAGAGGTTTGCCGGAAGCTGAACTTGCCCAACGTGGAACTCCACTGGGCTGATTTATCCTGGACAGACGCCCTGCCGGCCCAATCCTTTGATATTATCTTTGCCATGGAATTGATCTGCTACACCTCTGATTGGGAGGAATCTTTAATAAAACTGATTCGCCTTGCCAAACCCGGCGCCTGGATTTTTGTCTCGGTAGAAGGGCGGCCAGGGGCATTGACCGCGCAAAGCCTCCCCGATCCAAAATCCCTTTTAAAAGCCCTAAAGGGCGACCCGTTATTCATACCCAATGAGCGATTTGTGGTTTTTCATACCCAAAACCAGCTTGAGGCGCTTTTCAGAAACCATGGTCTTACCCAAATTTATTCCGAGGGGTCTCACTTTTTTGGCGAAGGACCTTTCTGGAATTCCATTGATGAGGGTCTTCTTGAGAAGCAGGACTACCGGGACAGGATATGGGAGGCTGAAGCTCGATTCAGATCTGATCCCATATTGTCGCCATGGGCAAGAGTGTTTTTGACCGCGGGAAAAGTTGCTTGAAAATTATTATATGGTACACTCACCGCGTTGAAAAATAATATGCCCTATGGAGAAGGCCGCCAAATGGGAATTCTATTTATTCGTCCCCCAAAATATCTCTGGCCATATATGAATGAGCAGGACAATTATCTTTTGCCTCAGGCTCTTGTCTGCCTAGGCGCCACGGCTATTTCGGCCGGCCATGACGTTACTCTCCTTGATTGCATGCCCTTAAAAATAGGGTGGAAAAGCCTTGGGGAAATTATCAGGAAAGTTAATCCCGAGGTCTTGCTTTGCGGCGAGAGCGAAACCATGTTCGCCCATGAAAGCGGCCGAGTTTTTGAACTGGCAAAGTCCATCAACACGAATATTTTTACCGTTGCCGGAGGAGTTCACTTTTCCCACGCCGCCAGGGACGCCTTTTCAAAATATCCCATCGACGCCATTGTCAGAGGAGAAGGAGAAGATACGTTAATTGATCTGCTCCAGGTAGTTGATGGCGGCGGCGATCTAAAAAAAGTTAAGGGGCTGGCTCTGCCCGATGAAGAAAACCAGGTTTATTATACCGGGCATCGCCCTTTGATCGCGGACCTGGATTCCCTTCCCTTTCCAGCTTATGACAAAATGCCCATGGATAAATATGGAACAGCGCGATATCTTTTTTCGCCGGGGGGAGTCACCATCCATCACAGTCGGGGGTGCGTTGACAATTGCGCCTACTGCGCCTGCTGGCTCCAGATGGCGGACCGAAAAGGCAACCCCGCCAATGAGACCCTCAAGCCCCGGTGGCGCACCCGGTCGGTAAATTCAGTAGTGGATGAAATGGAAATCCTGGCTAAAAAGTACGGTAAATATTGCCAGGTTTTTGTTGACGACGTCTGGAGCGCGAATCCGAAATGGAGCGATGATTTTGCCGCTGAGCTTATAAAAAGAGACCTCGGGGTAAACTGGTTCTCTTTTATGCGTGCGGATCATATGATTCGGGACCATCAGTCCGGGCTTTTCGAAAAACTCATGGCTTCGGGCCTGACTCATATCTGCGTTTGTCTGGAACGGGAGGATGGCGCGGAACTTGAAGCAATAGTAAAAAATAAGATCGATGTGGATCAGGTAAACCGGGTCGATCCT
>CAYSHR010000676.1:0-2248 GCA_964430795.1 uncultured bacterium | reverse complement strand
AGCTACTTAAATGGTTTTGCATCTGAAATCAAGGTCTGTTGACAATATGGGTAATATGCGGGCAAGGTGGATTTCTTCATCTTGGAGATGGAAATCTGAAACAATTTCACTTCGGGATAACTGGTTCGAACTATTACGATGACATGCATCTTTCTATTTTGAATAAGTGATCAGAGAGGATTAGTAATGGGATTCATATCCGACGTTTTCCATTCAAAGATACCGCCTCCGCTATATGTCTTTCCATTATATTCCATGGTCCCCGAGGCTAATGAGTGGCTTTCCAGTCTGTCATCATCAGGTAGCAGATCTGCCCATGGATTGTAGAAATCATCCACATATTCCTTATCCACAGTCAAAGTGTAATTGAAGGATTCGCCATTTTCAAGAAACCCGGTTAATCCGTATTTTCTCAAATAACCATTGGTGTTCCGGTTTTCTTCATAATCAAAATCGACTTCAATATCCTTTATCGCCACAACTCCCTCAATATCGCTCAATACGCCCTGGGCAAAAATGGATACTTCCTTTTGCTCTTCTGTGGACACCCAATAATACGTCAACGTTGTAACGGTTTGGCCCTGATCATCCTCCCAATGCATGGGCGCGTACAACCAATATCCCTTTACCATGTCCGCGACAAGAGGATCGACGCCTCCGATATCAAACCATCGTTCAAGGGTAGCTTTGCCGTTCTTTGGAAAATGTGTTTCATGCCCTATGGTGATTTTTGCGTCGGAAACAATAGCGTCATAAAAAGTGTACCATTGTCCTGACCAGAAATGGAAATGATTTACAAGAATATCAAGGCTTCCATTGTAGCCGTCGCCAAAAAAATCAACATGATAGATCATTGGTATCAGGGCGTCGTTTCTTACATGAAAATATGGATTTACAAATATATCGTAAGAGCTTTCGGACTGATATTTGATATCAAGCCCGGTAAAGACGCCGCCATCGGAAACTACGTTTTCAAGTCCACCATGCTCAAGAAAGATCACCGATTGAGCCGAAGTATAGGAACAGCCCTCAAAGAGAAACCAGTCTATCCAGAAATAGGCGTATATCCCTACAATCGGCGTTTCAGGATCATCGAATCTTACCAGAAGCCAGGAAGCCTCATATGGAAAATAGCCCCTGGGTGGACTTTGAGGCGGGGAGCATTTATCAAAAAAGTATTCATTTGGCAAAGAACTTGTTTCGGGTTTGCTGTCATCATCATTATCATCATCATCATAGTACAAACTGCTGTAGAAATTCTTTTCAACTTTATCGCATGAAGTTTGAACAATCTGAAGAAACACCAGAATGAAAAGAAGGGGGACCAATGAATATTTTGTATGAAACTTTTTCATGGAACACCTCGGGCTGAATATGAACTTCAGCCATCATTTTCAGAATCCTCTGCTACTTCCTGGTCAATATCCAAAACATCATCGAGAGTCTCGCCCTCGTGCATAACAGCCAGGATACCGATATCAATATCCTGGTCGATCTCCACGACCATCTCCTCAAGTATTCTATCACCAATTACGCCCTGAATAAAGGCCTGCTGCAAAGATGTACGCTCGGCATAGCCCAACCTTCGAGCGATTCTCCTGTTCATCGACTCTCGAATTTCGTCGTGCTCTTGCTTTAACAGGGCAAGAGCGTATGAATACTCCTGATCCTTTGAAACAAGCTTTTCCTGCAAAGTTTCATAAAAATGATCGGAAATCTCGCCACTTTCCTGCATTTCATCAAGCTCCCGAATAGCCGCTTTTGTCACAATTCTCCATGCTAAAGCCCGTTCAAAGGCCAACCGTTTCTGGTCCCGATCAATAAGTTTGAGTCCTTTTAAAAGAGGCTTTATTGTCAATCCCTGAACCATCAGGGAAAGAAACACAACGCCGAAAACGATGGGAATCATATCGTTACGCATAAAAGCGCCGGAAGCGGGCAAACCCAATACCAGGGCGATGGGAATACTGCCCCTTAAACCCGCCCAGTTTATGGCATGTCGATAAGCCCAGCTAACTCTTTTTTTCGGGCGAACCAGACCGGTGATCGTGGTAAGAAGATAAACAGTGAGGGATCTGGCCGCCAACATCAGGGCAAAAACCAGGATAATCACGCCAAATTTATCTATCAGGATTTTCGAGTCGAGATCAATACCGATGAGGAGGAAAAGAAGGCTGTTGACCGCGAAAGCAATCACCTCCCAGAAATGGCTCAGAGTCACCCTGGTTTTGTCGGACATGGAAAGGAC
>CAYSHR010000675.1:0-2248 GCA_964430795.1 uncultured bacterium | reverse complement strand
ATATAGCAGCTGGAGCCTCACATCAAAGGCACTTATTGATGCAATATCAGAACGCTTTGAAAGGTCTTTCATTCAAATATCTCCGGAAACAGCTGATGTTGATCTGCGGAAAAAGAACAAAGGGGCGCGTGCATTTTACACAAATGATGAACTGGAAGAATGTCTTGATTATATAAAGACAAAGAACAATGTAAAAGTACAGCTCTACTTCGGGTATTTCCTTGCGTTTGAGACGAAAAAAACGGTTTATGATACTATCGAATATATTATGAAACTACTTTTAAAATACCCCAATTTGTTAGAAGTTGCATACATGCCCTTTTCAACTGATCCGGGATCATTGCTGTTTTTCAACCCTGAGAAATACGATATTGATATGGAAGTTGCAACTTTTCAAGATTACATAAAATGTATTGAAGAGGCTTATATTGAAAAAGACATATCAAGCCCTGACATGAGGCTATTTAATCCCCAAGGTATTTCAAAAAATGATGCCGCCGGGTTGGAAACAAAAATAGAATTATTCAACTACCTGTTTTTATCATACAGAAAATCCACATCATACATTTTAGAAAAAACACGAGGCCCTGAGATAATTGTAAAATGTCTCAAGAAAGCCGAAGCACCTTTTACTCCTGACTTTCCTGATAAAATTAAGGGCACGTTATTTGACATCTGCACTGAAAGCAACATAATGGATACTCGTTTGATTGAAATAATAAATAGCGAATATGAGGCACAAAAGGCATTAAATCGGTCCGGTTTTAAAGCAAAACCTCTGATATGGATGGATTGTGAAATCAATGGAATTAGTCAAAAAGAAGAAATGGAGTTAGTATATGGTCAACATGAGTGCAAAAGAAATTGAGGAAATATTAGTAACCGAAGTTACTAGTATCTTATCAATGGATCGGGACGGTGTGTCGGCAGATGCCCCCCTTCATACGCTGGGAATGGACTCCATGGCATTTGTTGAACTTTTGGTGGCTATTGAAAGAAACTTCAATCTAAAATTGATGGAATCGAATTTGACCAAGGAAGACTTTCAGACCATTAGTTCTCTGGCATTATGTATAGGTAAGATGAAATAACACCTAAGATCTTTTTCCCTACGTCAAATCAATGCCTTCATTGCCCTTTTTCAAAACCAAGCCCTACTTATCGGGGATAGATTGGATTGTTCATGTCTTCGATTACATGAACAAGCGTGCCACAGGCGCGGGACATATGTTTCAAATCGTACTGGAACTCGATGGTGCACCTGAAAAGGATGAACTCCAGCAGTCCTTAAACCAATTCATCCACAAGTTTCCCATTGTCAACGGTAAAACCGTGAGGGATTATAATCTTGCCCCTTTTTGGATAATTCCTTCGCGGGCCCAGGGAGGATCATTCCCATTTAAAATTTATCAACTAGAAAACCATGCGGATATTTTTCCTTTACTAGAACAACTGGCCAACACACCTTTTTCTACCGACAGGGATCATATCGTTTTTTATCTTATAAACACCCGTGGAAAGAGTTATGTTGTCGCGAAGTTTGACCACCGCCTCTTTGACGCCCACGGAGCTGAGACATTTATTGGTATGTTTCAGCAGGAATGGGAAGAAAAGGGAGCGTGTAACTGGAAAATCCCCCTTTTCAGGTCTGCTCATTTGTCAGAATGGCGTGAAAAATTTGGTGCCGGAAAACAGGTAAACCGCGCTTTTTTGGGTTTGGCAGAGAATGCACCACCACGTGTTCTTCCCTTGACGCATGCCTTAAGTAAGCAGGGCTTCAGATTCAGTGTGATCCCTTTCAACCAGAAGCAGAGCGTTGAGATTATGGAAAAGGCAGATGACGAAGCAGGATATTTAATGATAACACCTTATACTATGGCGATCACCGTGCAAATCCTTCATGATATTTTCACTAAAAGGGGTATCAATAAAGGTGATTATGTAATTCCTGTTACCATTGATATGCGCTCACAGAAAACAGTAGCCCAGGAGGTGTTTTTTAATCACGTATCTTTTTTCTTATTTCGGATTCAGGCAGATGAAATTGATGATTTTTCAATCCTAGTGGAAGCAATTAAAAAGCAGATGTATGATCAGGTAAGATCTGGATTGGCCCGGCGTATTCAAGAAGCGAGTTTTCTGATGAGGATTGTGCCTCTTCCACTTTTGAGTCACCTGATGCGAGTTTATCTGAAAGGGCAGATTGCCTCTTTTTGTTTTTCCTATCTTGGAGAAACCGTTAATAATC
>CAYSHR010000674.1:0-2250 GCA_964430795.1 uncultured bacterium | reverse complement strand
ACACTTAAGGTCACCATCTATTTTCCTCCCATTATCCGAATATTTATTTGACGCCAATAGATTCAACAAGGACGTTGGCGATTCGTTGAGCCTGGCTCTCAATGGCCGCCTGGCTCTGCCCTTCAACCATTACCCTGGCCTTCATCTCTGTTCCGGAGTAACGAATTAACGACCTCCCCTTGCCTTCAAGTTCATTCTCAACCTCTTTAATAACTTTGGAAACGGCATCCAGGGTGTCCAGAGGGGGCTTCTTCCTCACTTTGATATTAACAAGGACCTGGGGCATTCTCTCCATGGCGTTTTTAGCGAATTCAGATAGAGATATCTGGCCGGAAATAAGCTCGGAAAGAACCATTAAAGCCGATAAAATCCCATCTCCAGTTGTATGGTGATCCATGAAAATAAGATGTCCCGATTGCTCACCGCCAAGATTATATCCTCCATCTCTCATTGATTCAGCCACATAACGATCTCCCACAGCGGTTCTGATCATGCGACCCCCGGCTTCCTCAATGGCAATCTCAAGACCCATATTGCTCATGACAGTGGAAACCAATGTATTCTTTTTTAACGTGCCGTTTTTAATCATCTTTTTTGCCATGGCAGCCATGATGTAGTCGCCATCAATCACTCTGCCCTTTTCATCGCATAGAATCAAGCGATCAGCGTCGCCATCAAGGGCGATACCTAAATCAGCCCCGGTCTCCCTTACCATGGCTCCTACTTTTTCAGGATATAGGGCGCCGCACTCTTGGTTGATATTTGTTCCATTTGGTTCTTTGCCCATAATAGTAATATCAGCGCCCAATTCAGCAAAAACCGTAGGCGCGACTCGATAAGCGGCGCCATTGGCGGTATCCAGAGCAATCTTCACTCCGTCCAGAGTCAGATGCTGGGGAAAACATCTTTTTAGGAAAACAATATATCGCCCGACAGCATCCTCAATTCTTTTTGCCCTGCCTATCATTCCAGGAGGGTTGCCGACAGCCTCGTCAGACGAACTTATCTTCTCAATTTCAGCCTCAACCTCATCGGGCAGTTTAAACCCCACCCTGTTAAAGAATTTTATTCCATTGTCAATATATGGGTTATGGCTTGCCGATATCACAACTCCCGCGTCCGCTCTCATATCCCTGGTTAAAAAGGCGATGCCAGGGGTAGGCAGGGTGCCCACTAAAAGGGCTTTGCAACCAGCGGAACAGATTCCCGCGGCAAGAGCGAATTCAAGCATATATCCTGAAAGCCGGGTGTCTTTGCCTATAAGAACTTTATGCTGCCGGCCTTTCTCTTTAAGAAAATAATATGCCGCCGCTCTGCCGACATTAGTGGCAACATCACATGTAATTGGATAGGAGTTTGCTTTTCCGCGAATGCCATCGGTCTCAAACAAGTTCCTTCTGTTCTCCATGGACGATTAACCTCTTTCTGATAATAAGCTTGAAAATTTAATTACTATCCGGCGCGGTTTTATTTCTTTTCGAGTTTTTGATATAGACAATAACAGGCTGAATTCTATGTCTCAAGGGCAGGTCATAGTTTTCCAACTCTATTTTTGGTCTCAACTTATATTCACCTGGTTCCTTTCCAGTCACATCGATAATGAGTTTAATATCATTATTGGAAAGGGTCTTCATCATATTTTCCGGTCCCTGCAAATTGATATCCAGGGTCTTGGGTATAATATTGAATTTAAAGTCAGTCCCTGTAACAGTTATTGGAATATTCACAAAGTTGACAGTAGTATAAGACTCGTCGATTTCGATTTTTACAGTAACTTCTTTTACATTTACAAGCTCAATATGCTGTCCTGTAAGATCCAGGCCCACGGTCTTTACAATGGTAGTGGTTGCCCCTGTTATATCAATCTGTTCCGTACTTACCGAGACAAGGCGATTTACCTCCTCCTCGGCGCCGGCAATCTCAATCAGTTTGGGCGTGACAATTTCTTCCACAACCTCAAATCCTTGAGCAACTTTTCCTATAGTATATACAGAAACAGGCTTTCTCCTGTTTATCAATTTTGCCAGGACCACTAGAACCTGAGTAGGCACTATCGAAGTAATTTTTGTATTGTCGCCACCTGGCAACCCTTTTATTTTTGAATCAATAAACTTAACGGTAAATTCACCTGGACTATTGTTTGTCGCGTCAATATCATAAAAAAGATCTTCATTCTTGATTCCTCGAATTTCATATTTCGGCCCTCTTAATCTGATCTTTAATGGAGACAATGGGTCCGAGACCCTGGTC
>CAYSHR010000673.1:0-2251 GCA_964430795.1 uncultured bacterium | reverse complement strand
CAGTCAAGGGATCGGATTTTCTCCTGGTGGGGTAAAGATTTTTACGACCCGCGGAAGACACTGGCTGTATTGACTTTACCGACAGCGCAAATGGCTCATGCTAAATTTAATAAAAATAACTTGGAACCGCGCCAGTCCCAATCCGAATCACGCTACTGGCTCCATCAAAAAAAGAACTACATTTATTTATACTGATTTTTTCCTTAAATGTGCTATTTTTCCTTGGGACAATAGTTGTAATAAACTTAAACTACACAAACTAGTCCTTAATGGGATTTTCGTTATAAATCAGCTTGGCGATCCGGACATTTTTTAATGGCAAAAAAAGCAGTCACATCGGTTATCATTCCATTTTTCAACAACAGGGCAACCGTATCCTTGACAATAAACTCCCTTCTGGATTGTGAACCGCCACCGGATGAAATCATCCTTGTTGATGACGGCAGTACTGATAATGGCGCTCAAACCATGGAAAATCTACCTGTTAAAATTATTTCATCCAAACATGTCGGCAGGCCGGCGGCGTTAAACCTCGGAATCAAAAAAGCCAAAGGTGACATACTACTTTTTACGGACGCCGATTGCGTTGCGCCCAAAAATTGGGTTGGTAAGTTGGTTAATCTGTTTTTAACCGGCCAATATTCGGGTGTTGGCGGCAACCTTATGCCCTCTATTTATAATGTTGCCGAAGTCGCGAAAGTTCTAAGGTATATTCATGAATTTGAAAGGGATTACGTTCTCAACGGGCACTACACACGGTTCTGCCTAAACGGCAACAATATGGCCATTCTAAAAGAAGCCATGGTGTCAGTGGGCAACTTTAATGAGAGCTACTTTCACGGGGCGGACGCGGACCTTACTAGGCGATTATTAAAAAATGGGCATAAATTACTGCGGGTAAAAGATATTAATACAACTCACCTCAAAGTGGATTCTCCCTTATCTTTCCTGAAAACTTCATTTAAAAGAGGGTCAACAATAATTTTTTCCAAAAAGGAAAGAGACTTTTCCTTAGGTATAATTTTCCCCATGTTTATTCTGTCACCAGGTAAATATTTTATTAAGGATGTCCTGGCCATCAAAAAGCTCTCCCTTTTTGATAAAAAGAAATCTTGGTGGCTGTTGGGCATAGGCGCTGCTTTTCTGAATTTTGCAGGCGCCTATTTTAATGGAGCGGGACAAATTTATTACCTGAAACGCCTTACAGAGAAAAAGGGGGGTTGACCTTAATGGCCCTTGGAAAAAAGGTAGCCAAAGGCACTCTCTGGGTGATAAGTGGGTCTTATATATCTCAGATTGTAAATTTCCTCTCCAATATCGCCCTGATGTGGCTCATCGCTCCGGACCAGTTTGGAATAATGGCTCTGGCGGTTTTCTTTCTCACTCTTGCCCAGAAGCTTTGTGCTTTTGGATTCAATCACGCGCTAATTCACAAACAGAATTCCCTTGACCGGGCAATCCCCACCCATCAATTTCTACACCTGGCCACATCCTTGATTGTGCTTCTCCTGCTTTTCGCGGCCCACCCTTTGATAAAAGGATACGACTCATTAACAGCGGCAGTAGTCATTTTGCTGGCTTTTTCAAACATCGCACAAAGCATGGGGCATACACCGCGAATCTTGATGGAGAAGGAGCTTGATTTCGCGCCGGTAATCAAAGTCAATCTCCTGTCAGTAATAGCAGGCAACTTTTTGGGAATCCTATTGGCTCTTTTCGGTCTTGGCATTTGGGCTCTGGCAATAAGGCAGCTTTTCGCTGAAATTATCTCAACAATTGGTTTCTTCCTTTTCTCAAAGAGAAAGCCAAAGTTCATTATTGATAAAGAGATGATATTCTGGTATTTCAAATTCGGCGCTTATCTCTGGCTGGCGGGGCTGGCCACCCTGGTAACTCTAAAATTCGATGATTTTCTTGTAGGGACCATGATCTCATCCGAGGAACTGGGATATTACGCCAGGGCATATGCCTTTGCCTGTCTTCCCACAACAATGATAGCCCACCTGGTCTCAAAAGTCGCTTTTCCCCTCTACTCAAAGTTGCAAGAAGAGAGAGATAAATTAAGTGATGCTTTTGAAACAGCTACCGGCGGCGTTCTGTTATTCACTTTACCCGCCGCGGTAGGTCTTGCTCTCCTGGCTCCCGAATTCGTCATGATTCTTTTTGGGGATCAATGGGCGCCCATGGCGCCTCTATTACAATGGCTTCTAATCTACGCCTCCTTCAGACCCCTTTTCGATAATACCGGCGC
>CAYSHR010000672.1:0-2253 GCA_964430795.1 uncultured bacterium | reverse complement strand
AGTGGTACGCGACTATTCCTTTTGGAATAATGCTCGGACTATCCTTGATCATGGAAAGAGGAACAACCGGCCTGATCCTCTTTGGGCCTATCGCGGCCTATTGCATTGGAATATTTATCAACCATTATAAACATAGAAGAGATTTGATCTGGCTGTCAGCCATGCTGTTTTTTGTTTCTATTGCTATTGCCTGGGGAATATCCGGGAGATATATCACCGATTATCTATCTGAAACAATTGAACATAACAGCCAAATGATATCCAATCCATATTGGGCAAGCAGAACCAGCTTCGATTTTTATATTGAAAAAGGTGCCAGGTGGATAACAGATCGATCATGGACGACTCTATTTTTCATATCGTCCATTATTGTTTTGTCCCAAAGTAAAAAAGGTCGGAAAGCCCTTGCCATCGGGTTTCTTGCCGTGGTTCTTTCTTCTGTTAATTTCATGGGATTGGAATCGGGTTTCTACTGGATAATTTTTATGATATTCGCAATGGGAATAATATTTCAAAAAGATAGAGTGAATTATCCCTTTGTGATTTTCGCGTGGATCATCTTTCCTGTTTTTGTTTTCTCTTTTTTCGCGTCAAAAGACATACAGTTTATTTATGGTGTAATTCCCGCGCTGGCTATTGGTGGGGCGGTGGTTATTGTCAATTCCCCCTGGAGTAAAAGGAGTAGCGCTGCTCTTACTTTATTGGTTTTATCTCTTTTTCTGATATCCACAATTCAATACCTGGCGGTCTCTTTTCCCAGCAAGACCGCGGGGAAAGCCTATCTGGCACTGCCGGAATTTTTTAGATTCGCCAACGGACAGGAGTATTATGGAGTTATTAAAAGTCCTCAAAAAGAGTTGGCTCGCGCCCTTGATTCCAAATTTGGGGAGGGAAAATCAGGAATTGTCCTTTTTATTCCCAGGTCATGGTCCCAGAGACATCAGGATTGCCACAGGCCAACGGAATTTGAAATTGGTGGATACATCTGGATGATGCCAATTCAGATTCATATGGATTTTTTAAACAACAACTTGGATTACGCGGTGTTTCATGAAGATGATTTTAAAGATGTATCCTGGTCAAAGGAGATTGGGGACTCAATAATTTTATTTGAACTCTCACCCACCGAGATCGAGGAATTTAGGAAATTCAGAGACAGGCAGGACTATAGATATATTAACACTTTTATGAGTGATGCTCTTGTCAATGAATTTAAGGAAAAACTTACTGGTTTGCCCGGGAAGGAAATAGGGCGTATTCCACTTTTTTGCCAAAAGTTCATATCAGTTCGGTTAGTTTCTCCAAAGGCGGGAAAATGACATGAAGGCGTCAATAAACAGTTGCCGGCTTCGATATATTATTATGATGGATTTTAATGCTTTTATCGTAATATCCTGAAAACAAAGGGTTAACCTAAGCAAAACACCCTATAAGCGCGGGTAAAGATAATAATTATCGAAATTTCTTAACCTTATTCTATATTTCCATGTCTAATCAGTTGAAAAATAAAGATAAATATTAGTTTATTATCCACGCCTTGAAGATATAAAAGCAGGTATGTTATTTGCAATAATCTGAAAAAGACGGCCTTTAATCAAAAATAGATTTACTAATACCCTTGTAAAGTTGCCAATATTGCATGAGCAGTATTCGAACCTGGGAAAGGAGGTAAAGGGTTAAGCATTTTCATTTAAAAAAAATTAAAAAATTCGATTAAATCAAAAATTATTTGAGCTTACCAACAACTAATAAGGAGAAGAAATGGGAGCGACAAAGATCATATTTGATGATGTAAATTCCATAGACACCCGCGAATTAATTATCTCCGATATCAAATTAAAGAAGAATCTCAGATGTAAGATTATCAGTAAAAATAGCGTACAATCAGGTGATACAATACTTGTTAAAGCATCTTTTCTCGATTCATGTATCAGGAACGACCAATTTGGCAATCCGGATCAAGAGAATGTCTTATACAGGAGGAGAGTTATTCCATTTGTCTGTAAAGTTAAAAATTGTCAAAACCTGAAGCAGGGAAATAACAAGATGATTTCGGTGGATATTGAAAGAATTAACATCTCTGATAGTAAATATCTTTATAAGATGATGGGGCGGGGATCCACTGAAATTAGGGAAATGATTGAATTGGAAGCGAAAAAAATTACCTTTATCAATTAGCGCAATTATTGAATCTGAAATTGTTTTTAAAAAGTATCATTTAACAAAGGGATTGTTATGACGATTAAAAACAAT
>CAYSHR010000671.1:0-2253 GCA_964430795.1 uncultured bacterium | reverse complement strand
GGACAACGCTGGGGGGTTCCGGGCATTGATCTATTAGATAAAAAAGAAGCTGAAAAAAGAGAACCAAACATTAGAGTGGAAAAAGCTATTTACTCCCCCGGCACTGGAGTTTTTGACCAAGGGCGCCTGCTAAAGATTCTCGAAATAAAAGTTCTGGCGGAAAATGTGGATATTGTAACCGGCGCGGAGGTTTGCGGGATACAAAGAACCCCGGACAGCCTGGTGATCGATACAAAAAGAAAGGGTTCTGTTTCAACAGACTTTTTAGTCAATTCCGCGGGGCTATACTCTGATGAATTGGCCCGGATTTGCGGAGAAAAAGGGCACAGAATCTATCCATGTAGAGGAGAATACCTGACAGTTGTTCCAAAAAAAGAGAGCCTTGTAAATGGCCTTGTCTACCCGGTTCCAACACCCAATAGCCTGGGATTGCATTTTACAAAGACCGTGGACGGCGAGTTATGGGTTGGACCAACCGCGAGATATGTTCAGAAAAAATCCGATTATGAGACAGATAGAATTACAATTGAAATGCTGATAGGCAACGCGCGAAAAATCTGTCCCGGCATTGATGTTGATGATTTAAGGTTAGGGCAATCCGGAATCAGGCCTAAAAGATATAATCACGGGGAACCACCCAAAGATTTCCATATCAATTACCAGGCAAAAGAGCCGAGAATTATTCATCTTATCGGCATTGAGTCTCCCGGCCTCACCGCGTCGCCGGCTATCGGAAAAAAAATTGATGAGATGGTAAAATCCGTATGCTCCGGTTGATAATTTTGCCATGTCAGGTATTGGTGTTTTCACGAAAGGCCGATAATAATTGTTGGAAGTTTAGAAATCGAGATGCGCCGGCACTTCTCCTTTGACAAGCTGGGCAATCCAGTTGATCAGAGTATCCATCTGGGCGTCATCATCAAAGAACCATGAGGCTGTAAGGCTGAAGGTGTGAAAATCACGGTTGAAATAATAGGTTGACCAGCGCCCTGTAGGCAACAGATGGTTATCACGAAGGTCCCTTAGAGCCAAAGTGAATATTTCCGGCGGAAGGAGCTTGTCCTCAAGTTCTTCGGCGAAAAAAAATCTCAGGCAGTTATCCTGCCCCGCGCCCCATACAAGGCGCATGGCCTCATCTTCCAGTGTGGAGAGAAGGCCGAAATTGCCTTTGGGATATTTATTGGCAAGATAAGGCTGAATGTTGGATAAGCCGTCACCGTTTGCCATGGTGCAGTTAGGGCAATCGACGGGAATGGATAGATTGATTTTGTAAAAGGTTCTGAGCGCCCTTTGGAGGCATGGGGCAAATGCCTGGTCCATGGCGGCAATGGGACCGGAATCATTCAATAGGGTGATAGGCGCGTCCTTGAAAATCTTAGCGATAATGGGGTAAGCGGCCAGGGTGGAATTACCCCCTGAGCATTCTCCCCACAAAAACACTCTTGAAGGATCATTGCCGAATATTTCGCCAATAACCGCCACCATTTTATTAATGTTGATAAATCCCACAAATTTCTGGAATCCCGGAAGACCGAGAGCTATGCCCTTTGGTCTGGATCCAATCATCATATCTCCGGTGCAACCGGGAATATATACCTGGCTCCAATCCCTTATAGGGTTCTTTTCCTCTTCAGAATCAAAAAGCCCCTGGGTTAATAACTCATCCTTGATCTCATTTAAGTTGATCTGGTCAAAATGATCAGAGATGTCGGCGCAACCGGACGCCCAGGCGCAAATTCCCGTAGCCTCAAAATATATGGCGATCTTGTCGCTTTTTTGTGAAACCCGCACACCGATTCCGGTAGGTGAGCCGTCACGGCAATACGCCCCTTCCACATCAATCCAGGTCCATTCTCCAACAGGCAGCCCCCAGATGTCGTCATCTGAACGAACATCATCGTCTGTAGAGTCATCATCTGCGGCATCGTCGTCGTCATCCAGGTCATCGTCATCATCCGAGTCGTCGTCATCCGTAGTGTCGTCATCGGGAGTTTCATCATCATCAGAGCCATCGGACTCCTGGCCGGCGCAGTTAAGCAGACAGAAAACGGCAATAAATATCAGGATGGAAATAAAGTAAAAACTTCTATGTTTTCTCATGAACAGTTCCCGCTCAATTACGAAGGAGAAATAGAATAATAAACAGACAACAGCTTATTGTAACTAAATCGGGCATAAAACTCCAAATATTTCCTTTACGTAATCGTTCAGTTACAAGGGGGCTTTTGGGAAAAGGGGGGAGATGTACTTGTT
>CAYSHR010000670.1:2002-2254 GCA_964430795.1 uncultured bacterium | reverse complement strand
GTAAATTGACTGACCTTATATCTTTCCAATGGCGCTGAAAGATTTGGAGACAATAAAATAGAGATCAAAAGGGTAAGCAAAAAGATCAGTATAAATCTGATAAAAAGTTTTTTTCTGAAAAAACCCACAGCCTGGCCAAGGCGGTTTCCTTTGCCATTCTGTTCAAGGTTATTTTTTTGTTCAGCCAATTATTCCTCCATGAAAATAGCTTAGTCTCCGGTCTTGGATCAGGTCAAGATAAAACATGGAGAC
>CAYSHR010000670.1:0-1992 GCA_964430795.1 uncultured bacterium | reverse complement strand
GCATACCGTTTACAGACGGGGTGCGGCGCAAGTTTTCCTGATTCAAAAAGTTCGTCAACCGAATGGTTTACTACCGGCACAAAATACGCTCCTGCCCTTTTTTTCTCAAATAATGGAGAGGTTTTCCCTCTTGGCCGGGATAGATATATTTTTCATCAGGCTTTTTGGTTTTTCTATTTTCTCCTTTGGGAGAGTCTTCATTAATAACCATAGCCGGCTCAAGGCCGGTTTGCCATAGGGAAGGAGGGAGAAACTCAAATAGTCTTGGCGCGGCGGTTCCTTTACCTGAGAATTCAATGTAGGGCGCTGCCTTTTTCGCAACCGTGCCTATGCCCTTTAGTTCCTCAACATTGTGAAAGGGATTTTTTACCCGGGTCTTTACAATTCTCCTTGCGCTTAGAGGTCCTATTCCCGGCACTTTCAGAAGCAAGTCCTTCGGGGCTTTGTTTATATCAACAGGATATACTTCAGGATGCATCATGGCCCAGGCTGTTTTTGGGTCTGTTCTTTCAGGAAGACACCCAAAATTATCAAAGACAATGTCCGGCAACCTGAAACCGTATCCTCTAAGCAGGTAATCGGTCTGATAAAGGCGATGTTCTCTCAATAAAGTTCCATTATCAAGGAGAAGATCCCCACTGAAAATTTCCCCCTTCATTTTTCTCTTTTTTTGAAGAGCTGAAAAATAGGATCGAAAAACATAAAGCTCCCGGTATATCCAGTCCACTGTTTTCAGGATATCCATGTCGGTTTCATCCCCGGCGCCAACAACAAATTGGGTGGTTTGGGAACTGGTTTTTGTTCCTTTTTTTATTAATTCCCCCGCCCATTTCATTGGAGTGACAAGATCCCCGGCAAAGCTCTTGTCCGGCGCGATGGCATCTAAATATTTTCCGGCCGGTGCTTCAAGGTTAACCGAAACTCTGGTGGCAAGCTCTGTTGCTCTTTCTATAAGATCAAAGGAGCATCCTGGAAGAATCTTCAAATGAATAAAGCCTTTAAACCTGTACCTCTCCCGCAATATCTCAGCGGTATGAATCATGGCTTCCATGGAATTGCCACCCCGTTTACAAACCCCGGATGTGAGAAAAAGCCCTTGCGCGGCTCTGGAATAATAGAGGTCCATAAACGATTTTGCCAGTTCATCAGAAGATAGGGCAACCCTTTTTACTCCATCCTTTCCTGCCGAAAGCCCACAATATTTACACTTATTTACGCATCTGTTGCTTTGAAGAATTTTAAGTATCTGGAAAAAACCACCTCCTGGCAAATGAGCGGGATAAATCCATTTGTGATCGGGGTCTTTGGGGTCGGGAACTCTGCCCTGAACCTTTCCATTGGAGTTGCACGAGGACATGCAGACATCATATTTCGCCCCATCGGCAAGAATATCCAGCTTCTTGTAAAGATCAGGTTTGATAATAATTGACGCCATCTTTATATCATAAAGCTAACGGATGTTAGCGTCAACGATAAATATGTTTTTCGTACATATTTCCAAAAGAGCCTTCTTTTGAAGAGCCTCAATTCCACCCCATTCTTTTCCTTTTTTATATACAAAATTACAAATTTTCTTGTTGATAAGATGTGGAATCATGGGCTAATCATATCAATAATAAGAGCTTTTTCACCTAATGGAAAAAAGATTTCTCATCTAATTCGTCAAAGTTTTGATACTGGTTTTTTCTTATACCAAACTACTGGCGAAAAATGCTGATCCATTCATATTTTCTTGTTGTTTCAAGATGTTATACCATGTTTAAGAAAAGCGTTGAGAGAGTGAATGATTCTCTCTTTCCTCATTTTTCTACGTTTTTTGGTATAGGATAAATGAAAAAACCAGTCGCGGTACGGACAAAAATGAGTTTTCCACAATTTTATCCACAAGCAAGCGTCTTGTTTGTGACCCAGGGGCAAACCGGTTCTTTCTCCCCGGACTTTTCGTTCTCAACCGAAACAGTATTGGGGCGTAAGATATAAACCGCCCTTGCC
>CAYSHR010000669.1:0-2259 GCA_964430795.1 uncultured bacterium | reverse complement strand
AACCTCCTGCCTTTTTCTGCGAAGTCTTTGTATATAAAGAGTTCATCCTGGTTTGTGGCGAAAAGGCTCATGGGGGTTTTCTCTTTCGGGCTTACAAAAAGAGACGGAACCGTAACGGTTGATCGGATATGAAAAGGATTATTATTGGTGTTGACCACGCCGGCTGAAGATATCCCGCCAATGGTTTTTATTGTAAGGGAGTTGGCTTTTTCGAGCTTGCCCTTTTCATTCGGCAAAAAGAAGTTGAGCTTGCCGTATTCGGGCAAGGCCAGGGCATAGGCGCCTTTGCCGTCCCACTGCCTGACAAGATCACAGTAGGGTATATCTCCCTTGGGATTTGGAAACATTATTCCCGATCCTCGGTCATGGATAACATGGAATTTCCACGGCCCTGTTTTTGACAATGGGAGACTCGCGATTTTCCATTTTCTGAAAATGATAAGCTCCATTGTTTTGTCGCCATCAAGATCGCCAAGGTCAAAAACGCATGTCTCTTTTGGAAGAGGGATATTTATATCGGGCGTAGGGGAGTATTTGCCCTGCTTCATAAAAAAAACAGCGATATTCCCAACACTCTTTTCTCCAATTCCTTTTCTATATGAGACAACAAGGTCCAATAAACCGTCGCCGTCAATATCCTCGCTGACCACCTCAACTATTTTTCCATCGACTTTGACAACTGTTTTTGTAAAACCGCCGGCAAAAGCAGGGCCGCTGATAAACAGCACTAAAAATAGAGGAATAATTCCAGCGAAAAATTTCATTTTTTTGATTCTCCAGCACGTTATTCGCGGTTATGACGCCAAACGGGTAAGGGCTTACCGGGCGAGTTTCGCGCCAAGTTGCCTGGCTTTGGGAATATATCTATCCAACCCACGAGTTTCAATGGCACCGGCGTAGAGGTCGCCAACGAATTTGGCGTTAAAGGCGTATTTTGCCGAGTCCTTGAAAAGCCCCGTAGCCTGGTCGCAAAGCCGGCGGTAGATAGGTGGAACAACTCCGGCTGTTACGATGGAGATCATCTTCTGTGATTGACCGGTTAATCTGGGAACCGGGCATTTATCAATAGTCAATATCTTGCCTTCAGGCTTGGAAAAGGTCCAGCAGACCCGCTCAAGAAAGGTCATCATGGGCGCGGCGGCAAATCCCATATGGATGGGCGTAGCCAATATCAGAGCGTCAGCGGCCAAAATGTCCTGACTGATGATGTCCATATCGTCTCGAATCGAGCATTTTGCCAGAGCTTCGGTGGTCTTGCTTTCGCGGCAGGTCAGGCAGTTTTTGCAATACTCAATGTGCTGGTCCACCAGATATATCTTTTTTACCTTTGCGTCGGGTTTCTCCTTCAATAAACCCTTGATCGCCTCATCGACCAGAGTGTCGGTTGATTTTTTCTTTCTGACGTTTGCGAGAATAGCGACAACATTCATCTTTTCCCCCATGGCTGGATTGAATAATTAACTGAATTATATAAACCTATTATGAAACAGTTGAAAAGGGAAAAAATGTAACATTCCGTTACCAATTTACCTTCAGGCTCTCTGTGGATTATTCCAAACATGAGCCATTGTCGCCAAATTAGTAATAAAATCAAAGAGTTATTGGTTTGGCATGAGTATCGCAAGTATTTCTGTTGTGCAACGAGATCGGACGCTATAGGAGGGCGGCATGAGATATATTTCCAGACAGGCCTTAATAATTATTGTAGTGGTTATTGGTTTGGCAATACCGGCTTTTGCATTTGCCCAGGTGGCGGGACTAAGGGTAGAGGATTCCGTCTCTCATATAAATCACCTTGCCCTTGGTCGGGTAAATATGGAGAGTTCACAAGTTGTTTTAACCAAGGGTCTTGATTTGCGGTCCGGCCAGACAGCTCTAATAAGCGACATTGATGTAGCTTCCTTGTTTGCCCACGTAAGAATCATGGGTTACTCTGTAGACTCCTACGCCCTCACTGTGGCAGGCAGCCTGAAAAACAACTCCCATTGCGCCGCTCTTATGAATTTTTACATCGAGGTCGGCAGAAAGGGCCTTGATCGAGGCGAGCGCCGATTTATCGGAACAATCCTTGTAAAGGGCGGTCAAGAGAAAGAGATTACCCCCTCTTCGTATTTTCAGGCAAAGCTCTGGGAGCAGCTCGCCATTGTCGCCACTGAGGAAGATGATCAGATAGTTCCCCTCTATGTTCAAATGGTCTCTAAAGGAAGCTGTGACGCGAGAGTTAGAATAGATGAGCTGGCCCTCAAGCAGGCGCCTATT
>CAYSHR010000668.1:0-2266 GCA_964430795.1 uncultured bacterium | reverse complement strand
CGATGATTCTTCGGATGACGATCTTTCTGATGATGACATGAGGGATGATGACGATATCGATGATGATGACGATGACGACGACGACGACGATGACGATGATGATGATGATGATGACTCCCTTGGTTCATTGGACCAGGCCATATCTCTATTGATCTTAGAGCAGATGGAAGCCGGCCCTGCTGGGAAAATGGCGGTTGGTTATTTAATCCATTCGCCCCTTTCCGAAGGGGATTATGTTTTTCCAGGGGATGATTTTTTATCAAAAATGGCGGTTTCCATAGGAGAGCAAAGATATTTTTCTTTTATTGACCAGGAGCCAAGGGCTTTTTTTGGTCATGACGCCTCATTTGTATTTTTACATCCGGAAAAAAACCTTGTTGAGGTCGCGGCCGCTAAGTGGTGGCCTTCCCTTGGCTGGCTAGGCGACAAAGATATCTGGCAGAGTGAATACGATGAGGATATCTCCATCACTCGGATATATAAAGTTGTTCCTTTGGAAGAAGCTGTTGATGGTCCATGGAAGCCCTATTGGAAGAGGGGCTCGAAATCCCCGCCCATTCTTGGTGATTATGGAGACGCTCCCGATGACGCGCCGGCTTATTGGGAAGTGACAGGGCGTTTCCCCTCCAAAAGCGCCACCACCAACTCCAGGTATGGATTGTCCGGTGCCAGAATCCTTATACCCGGCCAAGAAACCATTGGAGAGGCTGTTTCGGCGGAAAGAGGAATAGAGGACCTTCTCGATCCTGACGGCACGGAGAATTACTGGGACAGGGACCTTGATGATGACGCCTACGTAATACTCAATGCTGATGACTCCGAAGCCTCATTCAGCCTTTTTTTTAAAGTATCTGTGAAATCAAAAGCGCCGGATGTTCCCAGATATATAAACATGGCGGCTGATCTGGATAAAAGCGGACATTGGATAGGAACATTAAAAACAGAGGAATGGGTTGTAAAGAATCTGGAAATTGATATCAAACCAGGGCAGTCCAAGTGGATAAAAGTCGGCCCCTTCGATCTTCCATCTCTCGATGGCGAATTCAACGCGCCCATATGGGTGCGAACTCTTCTTACCAGAGAGCTTCTTGACGAAGCTTTCTACAATATCGACGGCTGGGATGGCTCGGGCCAGTGGGACTATGGCGAGGTTGAGGACTGGTACGTCAGATTTCGGCCATGGAGCGGCGACAGCTACAACGGAAACGGCTTAAAACCTCAAGGACCTCCTATAGCTCCTCCACCTTCTCCAGCCCAGGTTTCCTGTGATGAAGTATGCATGTCTCTGGGATTGCCTGTTGGGTGCTCCTACCACGCCCTTGTAATGTCCGGGGGGGATCATATGGGGCAAACCATGGTAAATGACGCCCATAATCTGATGGTTGATCTATTTGAAGGATGGTTTGGGCAATCTCAGGTCGAATCCTTACCCAATGCCACGCGGGTTCAAATGCAAACCGCCGTTGGAAATCTGGCAAACAAGGTAAAGTGCTATGACTATGTATTTATTTATATTGTCGGGCATGGATTGGCGCCGTCCATGGCAAACCCTGCCGGCGGTTTATGGCTCAGCAATGATGCCTTAAATGTTACTCCTGGCGAGATGAAAATTGTCCTTGACGCTATTTCCCAATGTCCGGGCTCTCAAAATTACTGGCAGGGAGACTGCACCGCGCCTTTTACCAATTGTGATACAACTGTGATACTGGAGTCAAGTTACGCGGGCGCCTTTTTTGCTGATTTGCAAAGAGATGGAAGGCAGATAATGGTCAGCTCCAGCTCTTCTCAGATAAGCTATAGCGGCGCCGATGATACAGGTGGAGAATTATCAGACAAGCTGGCAATAGGAATCTCAACAGGAGACGCGGACGGGAATGGAGACAATTATATTACATCCCAGGAGGCTTTTGATTACGCCATGGCGAACATAAAACCGGTTTGCCCTCAGACTCCTGAATTTGTTAATCAATCAAACTGTGATTGCCAATGCGATCTCTGGGCATGGCAGGGCGCGGACCCTGGTGATGACCTGATTGACTGGTGGACAGGAAACCCGGCAAATGGTTACGCCTCCTATATTGACATACTTGCTTACGGCGGTGCTCAGGTGGCTCAAGGCGTTGAGTTCTTTATAGAGACCTCTGCCTCTCTTCCTGAAAACGGCGCTGTTCTGGGCGTTGAACTGGATTTCCTTCTCCTTGTTGACAGCGATGGAATCCCAGGCAATAATGACCCTGATCACGCCATCTATCAGGGGGCTGATCTG
>CAYSHR010000667.1:0-2272 GCA_964430795.1 uncultured bacterium | reverse complement strand
AATGTTTTGGAGCCGGCGAGATTTGGGATTCCGGTTCTCTACGGCCCATTCATTGAAAACTTCCAGGACGAAGTGAACCTTCTGGATGTTTCAGGCGCGGGCTCGGTAGTGGCGGATTTTCGCACCTTGGCCGTGGTTATCCATGACCTGTTTGCCAATCCTGAAAAGATCAGGCAAAAAGGTATTGCCGCGAAAAAAGCCATTCACGATGTCGAAGATGTTCTTGCCCGGACAATGGAGACGATTACGGGCGGCTCGCCCAATAAAGCATAATTCTGAAAAGCCAGGGAAATTTTTGCCGGGCAGTTTTTGCCTTTTCTTCCTTTTTTACCCCTTTTCTTTCCCTTTTATTAACGATAACACGCTGATAATAAAGGTAAAAATATCAATGTGATCTTTTGGCATGCCCTTTGAATATACCCATTGCGCCCAAATAATTAAGAGATAGGTAAAATGAACAATTCATTATACGCGGCGGCAATGGGAAGCAGGTTGGAGATGCTCAGGCTCGACGTTATCTCCAACAACCTGGCCAACTACGGCACTGCCGGTTTTAAAGGGGACAAGCCTTACTTTAAAGATGTGCTTCAATTCATGAGCGATAAGCAGTTTGCGAGAAGTCGCAAAAGCGTTTCCAGGCATGGATATATCGCCTCTGTTACCAATTTCCGCCAGGGAGTTATCAAGAATACGGGAAACCCCATGGATGTCTGCATCCAGGGTGATGGTTTTTTTGAAGTCAATAGAGGTGGGAAGGTGGGATATACTCGCAGCGGCGCATTTCGCCTTGATACGGAAGGGCGCCTTCGCACCGTTGACGGCGGTATTGTTCGGGGAGAAGGCGGGGAGATTACCATTGGCGCCGGCGAGGTTCATATTGACGGTGAGGGCAATATTTCAGTTGACGGGCAGCAGGTGGACAAGCTCAAGGTGGTTAACTTCGCGGAACCGAGAAGACTCAGAAAAACAAGTGGAAATCTTTTTGGAAAGGATCAATCCGCCCTTCCCATGGAAGGAGGGGACTATAAAATAGTTCATAAAGCCCTTGAGGCGAGCAATGTAAATCCGGTTCGCCAGATGACTCAGATGATTGAGGCAGGGAGAAACTACGAAGCTTATCAGAAAATGATCAAGATCATTAACGATATCAACGAGCGCGCCAGTAACAACCTTGGCAGGGTTCAATAAAGGGGGATAGGGATATGATGAGAGCGCTTTGGACGGCGGCGTCGGGAATGGAAGCTCAACAACTTCAGATCGATGTCATTTCGAATAATCTGGCCAATGTTAATACAAACGGATTTAAGCGGGGTAGAGCTGATTTTCAGGATCTTCTTTACCACACCTTAAGAGCTCCCGGCGCGAAAAGTTCCACAGGCAAGGAACTTCCTACCGGCATCCAGCTTGGAGCCGGAGTTCGCACATCCTCTGTGCAGAAGATCTTTGTTACCGGTGATCTGCAGCAGACCCAGAATCAACTTGATGTAGCCATTGAGGGAGAGGGTTTCTTTGTTACAACTCGTCCAAATGGTGAACTTGCCTATACAAGAAGCGGCGCTTTTAAGACCAATTCGGAAGGGGTTCTGGTTACCGCTGATGGATACCCTGTTGAGCCGGAGATTCAGATTCCAGCCGACGCGCTGACTATTACCATCGCCGCGGATGGAACGGTCTCGATTACTCTGCCGGAACAGACCGAATCTTCCGAAGTGGGCACAATAACCATGGCAAAATTTATAAATCCCGCCGGGCTTAAGGCCATAGGCAGAAACCTTTTAATTCCAACATCCGCTTCAGGCGAACCAATAACAGGAGTGCCCGGTGAAGAAGGCTTTGGCACACTGGCTCAGGGATTTTTGGAGAAGAGCAATGTCAACCTGGTTGAGGAGATGGTGGGGATGATCGTGGCGCAAAGAGCTTATGAGATAAGTTCAAAAGTAATAACCACCGCGGATCAGATGCTGCAGGCGTCAGCAAGAATCGTGTAGGGGAATAGGGCATGACATATGTGAAACTCATATTTGCTTTGATATTAATGGCCGCCATGGGGTCTTTTGGGATAGCCCGAGCCGCCGGCGCGACTATTAAGCCGCGAATCGTTGTCAATTCAGAAAAGGTGACAGCCGCGGATCTTATCGAGGATATGGCCAAGACCAACCTTGAAAGAGCCAGGAATATATTTATCTGTCAGGCGCCGAACCCTGGAAAATCAAGGGTGCTCAAAGGCGACTTTTTAAAGGCTCGCCTTGCCCATGGTGGTTTAACCGAACTT
>CAYSHR010000666.1:0-2280 GCA_964430795.1 uncultured bacterium | reverse complement strand
ATATGAATGGGGAGAGATGACCGAGAGGCCGAAGGTGCTCGCCTGCTAAGTGAGTGTAGGGCAACCTACCGAGGGTTCGAATCCCTCTCTCTCCGCCATTTTTGTTTTTTGAACCTTGCTCTATGCGAAAATAGCTTGCTTGGGACAAAGGATTGTACGTGGGTTTTTCCTTTAGAAAATCAATAGATTTCGGTCAATCGGCGGTAATGCTTGTTGCGGACCTCCGTGACGAGGTTGCGCACATAGCCCCCCATTTCACCCACAAAAAGCCCCTTTCTCCTCTGGAATGCCAAAGCCTCAGCGAAGGCGGCTCCCCGCGCTTCCAATATTCGATTGCCATGCCCATTGCTTAGCCCATCAAGTGCCGCTTCGTTCCGCGCCGATCTCACTCAGCACCACGCCCTTGACCAGCAAGCCGACGATTCGCGGTTGTTTGGCCGGGAATAACCAGTTTCCTTGTCAGCGACCAACTGACCTGTGGGGAAATGAACTATGATGATACCCACGATATTTTGAAACTACAACTTGACGCAGAGACCATTTATGGTCTATATTTGGTCTTATAGAAAAGAGAGTGACACTATGAAATTTTCGCATCAAATCAAGCCAATCAGTTATCTAAAGGCGCATGCCGCGGAGGTGGCGCGTAATCTCGGCAAGCAGGGTAAACCAATGGTCATCACACAAAACGGCGAAGCGAAGTTGGTGGTTCAGGACATTAAGAGTTATGAGCAAACCGTTGAAACTCTGGCGTTGCTCAAGATTTTGGCCCTTGGCACTCGCCAGATTGAGCAGGGCAAAACCCAAAAGGCCGCTGACGCCATCAAGCATTTGCGCAAGAATCGGGGCACGCGCTGATGTCGTTTTCAGTGCTGCTGACCGATGACGCGGCTCGTGATATCGAGGAACTTTACGATCATATTGCACAGCATGACAGTTCTCGAAAAGCGGCGGCAGTCCTCGATAAATTGGAAGGTCTTTTTGAGAAACTAACCGAGTTGCCGAAGCGTGGTTCGTATCCCAAGGAGTTGATCGCATTGGGAATTCGGGAATACCGCCAAGTATTCTTCAAACCGTATCGCATCATTTATCGTGTAATCGACAAGAATATTTACGTCATGCTGATCGCCGATGGGCGGCGTGATATGCAAACCCTCTTGGAGCGTCGATTACTTAAGGCGGATTAAAGGGCATCTTTGTGGAAGGGGTATGCGTGGATCATATTTCGAATCGAATTCGCCTGAGGTTGTGGGACTCGAAAAAAATGGGGACGGTAAATTGTTTTATGATTTCAACGGGATGGAAATAGGCTATGCAAATAACTAATCCTCGGCATTTCGATACCAGTAACGTTTTCCTCCGCCATTTTTTATTCCAGCCAGGAAATATTATGGGCCATAAAATCTCTATTATCCCAATCCTGCTAATACTTTTTCTTCTCTCTGGGGCTTTTGGCTGTGACAGAGGAGTAACTCCCGTCTCAAACTCGAGTCATAATCACAGGCAAATGGGCACGGCGAAAACCGAACCGCCGGGCAAAAATTCCATGGGCATGGGAAAAATAAAAAGAGATGTTGTTGAGCCTGAAAATGTCAAAGGCAAATGGAAAGGAGTTGTTCTTGAACTTACAGATAAAAAATCCGGGATTTCAAAAGAGATAATTGTTCCCTTAAAGAAGGAAATAATATTGGAGGGAACCAACCTTGTTGTGCTGGTTGAATATTTCTTTCCAAACTTTACCATGGATCAGTCCTCAATTTCATCAGCGAGCAACAGTTCAATCAATCCAGCGGCCAGACTGAAGATAAAAGAAGGTGAAAGCACGATCATGGATCACTGGATTTTTTCCAAGATGCCACAAGTGCATAGTTTTAAACACGAAAAGTGGAATCTAAAACTTCTTAAAGGTATCCCCGCTTTATAATATTGGGTATCAAAAATCTGAGAAATACCCGATAATTTGATACGTTTATAGAAGGTTTCCCCCTCTTCTTTCTACTTAACTTGTCAATATCATGAGAAATTAAATGATGGCATGCTCCTTGCTCATTTACAGAAATGGCTGGTGAAAAAAACACTGGCTGGGGTTTTCCTGGTATAACCAAACCGGGCTCCAAGCAAACTACCATGAAAACCCCATGTTTTTTGATTTTTCGCGTTGGGGAGAACAGATGGTTTGAATACCGTTTTCTTCCGGAGACGACCGAATCGTCTCCAGCGTCCCTCCCAAATGTACCCATCACTGACCCACCTGTGGGAAGCAGCGTGTCCAACCCCCGG
>CAYSHR010000665.1:0-2283 GCA_964430795.1 uncultured bacterium | reverse complement strand
TAAAGGTATTTAAGCTTAAAAAAGATCAAAATGGACTTGTTCGTTCCAGGTAAGATGAATTATATGTTGCTGTCAATCTTTCCTTCAATTCACTCCTTGTCACTTATCATTGGTCCATTGGTTCTTTAAGAGCCATGTTCAATGAATAGCCCGCGCCCCCAAACAGAATGATTCCGGCAATGAGCATGACAAGGACGCCCTTTATTGGCGGAGAGGGGTAGCATGTGGCCACATCCCAGGTCGCGAGAATTTTCCCGCTGGTTTTTCCATCAGGCTTATCTTTTGATGTTTTATCTTCCACCCAGGCCATGATCCTGGTGTTGCCCGGTTCTTCCGGTTTCCAGTTGACAATGCCATTTGAGGGGATTTTGCCCAAGGAAACTTTCTTTTCAATAGCCGGCGCGCCATTTGGGCGATAGACCACTGTCAACATTACATTGTCCGGCATATCGCTCATGGAAAAGGCAACCTTTGTGAACCGGTCAAGAACAGGATATTTGTCGCTTACGGTTATCTTCGGCGGGATATTCTTTATTTTTGGAACAGGACTTATTTTTATTTCGCCGGTCTCCTCCGCCATGGAAAAAGGGGCAAAGGCCAGGACCAGGATTGTCGCTATGGCTAATGTTCTTTTCATTATTCGGTCTCCTCTTTTTTTCTACTCCATTTGGTCAGAATGTATGAGCCGGCAAGACTGAAAGCCAGCCACCCGATAAAACCGAAAACGTAGTAACCTGAAATGGACTTTGTCGGATCGCCGAATTTCTTTGCGACATCCACCAACTCCTGAATCACTGAGGAGCCGATAATAAGTATGATAATCCCTGGAAGCACGTACCTTATAAAGTGGTTAAACCAGGGTCCCAGTTTTATTTTCGCGTTACGATTGATAAACTCTCTGAGCTTGTTTATGTCATATAGCCAGCCGAGAATTATACACTCAAGCAAACCGCAGATCATAAGACCGTATTGAAAAGCCCAGTGATCGAACTGGCCGAGCAACTCCAGACCAAGAGTGCCTTTTGTGACATCCTCGGCGTCCATCAGGCTGGGTAATGCAAACATCAATGAGCCGACCAGCCCTATAAAAGCCACACCCGCGATGGCCTTTTTTCTCTCAAGACGGAACTTGTCGATCAATGACAGGACCACCGCCTCAACCAATGAGACCGAGCTTGTCAAACCAGCCAGTAGAAGGAGAGTGAAAAAGAGGGTTCCGAAAATCTGGGCCAGTCCCTGAAATTCGGCAATTCCACTTGGAACCACAAAGAACATCATGGCAAAAGCGCTTTCGCTGGGCACGATGGCGTAGGTAAAAAGCAGGGAGAAAATGGCAACGCCGGCGATAAACTCAAAACCGCAATTCATAAGGCTGATGGTGGAGGCGTTTTGAACGTCATCGCTTTTTTTCGGCAAGTAGCTGGCATAGGCGGTCATAATCCCAAAGCCCAGAGAGAGGGTAAAGAACATCTGGGCAAAAGCGCCGCGCCAGACTGTGGGATCGCTCATAATGGAGAAGTCCGGCGTAAAGAGATAAAAAACTCCATGAATGCCGTTTGGAAGAGTAATACCCCTGACGATCAGGACAATCATCATAAGCCACATAAGGGGCACAAATATTTTGACCACCGACTCGATGCTCTTTGTTCCCCAGTAGATTATAAGCACGTTGAAAACCCAGACAAGAATTACGTAAACCAGAGTGTTTGACGATGAGATCATGTCAAAAAAGAAGGATTTGGAAGAGACAGACCATAGTTCGCCAAAAGAGCCTACCCACATTCCGACAACCCAACCGAGAATGGCGATATAGTACATGGTGATTATCGAGGCGTTCATTACCCCGAACCATCCGGCGATCTCGGCCTTTTTCCCTGATATCTCATAAAAGGCGTTTGGCAATGATTTATGGGTCATGCGCCCAAGGCCAAGCTCAAGAATCATGATGGGGATTCCCATTACAATCAGGGCGATCAGGTATGGCACATAAAAAGCGCCGCCCCCGTATTTATAAGCATTGCCCGAAAAGAAAACGATGTTTCCAAGGCCGATGGCGCTTCCTGAAGCAGCCAGGATAAACCCAAGCCTGCTGCCCCAACTACCTCTGGACTTTGACATAAAATACTCCTGTGAAACTCTTTTCGAAAAAACATAAAGTAAAAATTATCTATGGGTTTATGGAATTTACCAAGGCCCGTTCAAAAAGGCAAGAAAGGTTTCAAGTTTTGGGTAATCGTTCAGTGATAAGGGAGCAAGGTGGCAGGGTTTGAGATCGGGGGACAT
>CAYSHR010000664.1:0-2284 GCA_964430795.1 uncultured bacterium | reverse complement strand
CGAGTCTTTAGAGGAGAGTAACCACCAGGTTCACAAAATCGTCGTAAATGTTCTGGGCGCCATGGGGCCGGTAGCTTTTGAAAAATTGAGAAACGCCCTTTCTTCCCCAAATTTCAGAGTTCGCGGCGGCGTCGCGAATGCTTTGTATATTATAAATAAATCAGGATTGATTTCTGAACTTATGAAGTTGATGCGTGATTCAAAAATCGACACAGTAGAGGATGTAGTGGAAAAATTAAAAGCCCTGGGTTATGAACTTAGTAATGAAAAGGATATAGATATTTTTATGGCATATTTAAAACAAAAGGGGAAAAAGAACCCTGATTCAGGTGAAGAGGAAAATAACTGAAGAATCTCTCTCTGGTCTACGCCGCGCTCAAGAAGTCAGTCTTTGTGGCTTTGCCGGGGTAGCCCTTTAATAGTATTCAATATTTGACATGAAGCAGTTACAAAAGTATTAAAAAATGTCTTGAAATCGCCTGTGAATCGGCTATACTGATAAAAGAAATATATGCAATAATGGAAGGAGAAGAAGAACAGGCAACCTAAAAATCCTGTTATTCAATAATTAGATGAAAGAAAAACGAAAATACCGCCGACTGGTTTTGCGTAAATCAATCCACTTTGGTGTAGATAATCCATTTTACAAAGGATTTACAAAAGATATTTCTTTGTCAGGTGCTAAAATCGCCTCTCCAACAGCCCTGGCGCCGGGTTCAAAGGTTTCTCTGGCCATTGAAAATAATAAGGGAGAAGAGTGTGTAAAAGCCAAGGGCGTGATCAGATGGATTAAGGAGCCTGATAAAGAGAATCCCAAGCGGGACCTCTTTCACATGGGCGTTGAATTGACCTGGCATGACGAGGAGTATTTCCGGTACCTGGCCGACCTTATTGAAGCTGAAAGGGAAAAAAGCAACTCAGGAAAAGAGCAACGGGAACATTTCCGCCATAAAGAGCGAGTCGAGGTAATCTTTGACGATCCGGAAGAACTTATCGGCCAGTTCGCGCAAAATATCAGCCGTGGGGGAATATTTGTAAACACGGATCGCCCATTAGCTAAAGGGCGGGAGGTATCTTTGCGCATGGTGTTGCCCCAGATAATGTCCGACATAGAGGTAAAAGGCAAAGTCGCGTTCTCTATCGATCTTCCTTTTGCCGAGCGATTGATGCGGCCCCCTGGGATGGGCATCAAATTTATCCGCTTTGAAAATGACGATAAAAAAAGATTTTTCGATTACCTTGAAAAACTTGTTAAAGTAAAAAATAAAAAAACCTCCTCAAAAAATGAGACTAAAGAAAAACACTGATTATGAATACCGACAACTTCCTTTTTCCCAATATATTTGCTTTACTCCTCCTGTTTGTCTCTATTTTTCTCTCCTGTGGTTTTGAAACCAACAATACCGACAAGGCTGTTTTTTCCGATGGCGGCTCGGATATTTTACCTGACTCGGAGAATGGAGATGATGACCAAAACAGTGAAAAAGAGAAGTCTGATATCGTTGACATCGAGCCAAAGGATGATGATTTACGATTAGCCGGCGTCAATTTTGGACCATATATTAATGATGCTCCTGTGACTGAAACTGAGATCGCCCTGCTCCTTGACATTATTGAGCCATATACTCGCCGGATCAGAACCTATGGTGTAAATGGGGAACTTTCTTTCATACCTCAGTTGGCAAAAGAACGGGGCATCAAAACCGCTATTGGCATCGAGCTGACCGGAAATAAAATCGTAGATGAACAGGAGATAAATAGACTTCTCGCTCTTTTGGGAAAAGGAAATATTGAACTGGCGGTAGTTGGAGGGGAAGCCCTATCCCGAAACCGGGTTTCTCCCGCTGAATTGTTGGAATACCTTGCCCGGGTAAAGGAAACCGGTGTCGCGACCACCACCAATGACATATGGACAGAGCTAATTAAATACCCTGACATTATCAAGATGTGTGATGTGGTAATGGGAAATTTCTACCCATTTTGGGAAGGAATTCATATCGATGGCGCCATCAACGCCATTGCCGTTGATTTTAACTTTTTCAGGTTTCTGGTGAATTTAATATCTCCTGACAAGGAAGTGATTATCGGGGAAACCGGCTGGCCTTCCAATGGCGAATCTGAAAGGTTGGCTGTTCCCTCAGAGACCAACGCGTTAAAGTTTTTCCGGGGATTCGTCAACTGGGCTCGCAGAGAAAAAGTCGATTACTTCTATTTCGAGGCTTTTGATGAACCCTGGAAAATAGATGATGAAGGTCCGTGCGGCCCTCATTGGGGCGTGTGGAAC
>CAYSHR010000663.1:0-2286 GCA_964430795.1 uncultured bacterium | reverse complement strand
ACCCAAATTGGCCCAATGAACCTCCTTATACAAATCCAATCGCGGATCTTGGGCCATTAAGATCCACTTCCCATACCCAGTCACTTGTAGTATCAACAAGAGTACGGAATTTCTCTTCGCTCTGACGCAGCGCCTCATCCGCCGTCTTTCTTTTGCCCATAATACCGGCAACGATGATGCCGAATATGGTAAAACTGGCCAGAATGACCGATCGCACATAGATATCATGCTTAGGAATATCAAGAATGAGCAACTCAAGGAATGTGCCTTCATAGAATAGAAGGCAGTCCAGTAAGGCATCAATAACCCATACAAACATCCCAATAATTACTGATAGTGCAATAATCTTGTAGTCGGTTTTCATGCCTGTTCCCATGATCGTTCGTAATATGGTGTGAGTTATTCGGCAGTCCTGCATTTCGCTATAGTTTACCACATACTCCAGTTTCAATAAAGTGTGGTTTGCGGTAGGCAATCAAAACCTCAATACGGTTTTTCTTGTTAATCTTCTTTGAAAGGTATTTATGGAAAACAAAAAGGGCTGCACCAAATTTGCACAGCAAAAATGAGCACCCTCAAAGGTTAACTTGTTACCTGAATCTTGCACCAGCTATCTACCGCGGCTTGAAGCCCCTTATCTTTAAAACTTACTTCGCAATTTTGATCCTCACCATATAGGTAATATGCCTGCGGGTCAAAATTACTCCAACTGCGCTTTAAACACAAGGATTTCAGCGCCTCGTTACGATATCTGGTGCAAAATTCAGGTTATACGAAACCGTCAAATCTAATTGGTGAAAAGGGTACCTGGACGGACGCTTTTATCTCCATGTTTTTCATATAGAGAATCCAGGGCCGTATTCAATCTTTTTCTCTTTTTAGCCTCATTACAGTCCTGGAAAAGGGACAGCTGGCCTCTTGAGTCAGGAAAACTGAGTTGAGATAGCGTGATCCCCAAAAGCCGGACCGGCCTTTTGCCCACCTCCGTCCTTTCAAGCAAACTACAGATGGTTGAGTATATCTCCAACGAATCATCAGTGGATTTAGACAGACTTGTGGAACGGGTCGTTTGAACAAAATCACTATACTTGACTTTCAATGTGACGGTCTTACCGGTTACGCCTCCTCGACGCATCCGGCGGGCCACTTTGTTGGCCAAGGCAAGGAGTTCTTTTCTAGTCACATCCAACTTCATTATGTCTTCGAGAAAAGTCTCTTCATGGCCGATAGATTTCACATCATGTTCCGGAATCACGCCTCTATCATCCATTCCCAAGGAAAGCTGATGCATTTTAAGACCATGCTTCCCGAATTTTTGCTCCAGGACCATAACCGGCACTTGGCTCAGGTCCTTAAAGGTATAGATATTGAGGTGAGTTAAAGCCTCTTGAGTCACCTTCCCAACGCCCCACATTTTGTTTATGGGAAGCGGATCTAAAAAGTCCCGGACCCCATTGGGAGGAACAACGATTAACCCATCTGGCTTGTCAATATCAGATGCAATCTTGGCCACAAACTTGGATGGAGCTACGCCAGCTGAAACCGTGAGCCCGATTTCCTCTAAAATCCTCTGTTTGATTTTTTTTGCAACATCCTCCGCTTGGCCTAAAAGACGCCCGGAACCGGATACGTCCAAAAAAGCCTCATCTATTGAAAGAGGCTCGACCAGCGGAGTAAATTGATAGAATATTTCAAGTACCTGTTTAGAAACTTCCTTGTATCTCGACATCCTGACCGGCAGAAATATTCCATCAGGGCAAAGGCGCATGGCCGTTGCCATTGGTTGAGCGGAATGGATACCGAATTTTCGAGCTTCATATGAAGCAGAGGACACCACACCTCTTTCCCTGCTTCCGCCTACGATTACTGGTTTTCCCTTTAATTCTGGGTTATCCAGAACCTCAACAGCAGGATAAAAGGCATCCATATCTAAGTGAATAATTGTTCTTGATTTTCTCTGGTAATCCATACGCCTGTTTGAATGAGTCTGCTTTCAAACATCATGGTATTTGGGGGACGAAGGAGTATGCTGGCCGTTCATTTTTGGAATGGAAACGGTAAAGCGAAAGAGGTATTGGTGCTAAGAAATGACGGCCCTGATCTGCCCACAGGTAAGCTTTCATGTGTAGAAAAGTTTTTTTTATGAGTATATCAAAGCAAGATCATAAAAACCAGGGGATATTTACCGGCATCCCAGCCAGAAACTTTACCCGCTACGAGCTTTGGGATATCTTGCTTTATGTTGCGAGTTGGCCTAACGCATTGAAAGCATTAAGATAAGCAAAC
>CAYSHR010000662.1:0-2290 GCA_964430795.1 uncultured bacterium | reverse complement strand
CGGTTGATCACAAAATACACACCCCTGATTAAGCTGGTGGCCGGTCGAATATTAAGGCGATTGCCTCCTCAGATTGAATTGAATGATCTGGTCAATTCAGGGGTTCTTGGTTTGATGGACGCCATTGAAAAGTTTGACCCCGCAAGAGAGATCAAATTCGAGACCTACGCGGAATTCAGAATACGCGGCGCCATTCTTGATGAGCTTCGGAGCCAGGATTGGGTGCCCCGATCCATCAGGCAACGCATCCATGAACTGGATCGGGCTTATGAAGCCCTGGAAGCGAAACATGGAAGACCAGGGACGGATGAGGAAGTGGCGGAGACGATGGGAATCTCCCTGGAGGCCTATTACAATCTCCTTAGCAAAGCCAGCGGCGTAACTTTGATGAGCCTGGAGTATCTGGGATATGTGGGGGAAAATGGGCAGAAAAGAAATATCCTCGAGTATTTCCGCGCTCCGGGGCAGCAAAGCATCTTGGATGTATTGGAGATCAAACAGCTAAAGAGGGTCATCGCCAAAGTTATTGACAGCCTTCCCAAGAACGAAAAATTCGTTGTCTCAATGTATTATTATGACGAGCTTACCATGAAAGAGATCGGACTTATATTGGGTATTACCGAAAGCAGAGTGTCCCAGGTGCATAACAAAGCCATGATTCGCCTGCGGACCAAGATAAAAAGGTTACTAAAGAATTGATTGATTAACTTTATGACAAAGGAGGCGCCGCTATGAGTGGTACGGTTGGCGCCGGACAGGTCATCGCGACAACATCCATCGTTGAAAAAGTGGCTCAATTACAGCAGAACCTGGGCGATAATCAGCAGAAAAACATCTCGAAGAAGCAGAAAGAAGACGCTGAGCGGAAAATGAAAACCGTCACGGAAACCGAGGAACGGGACAAGGTGACTATCCGGAAAGAACATCAACAGGAAAAGGGTCAGGAGCAAGAGAGGGAAGAGAAAAAGAAAGATGAAAAGGAACAGAAGAAAAAAGACCTTTCCGGACCAACGCCAAAAAAAAGGATTGATGTGGTAGTCTGATGCCTTTTATTAATTCCTCAAGCCCTCTTGTTGTAAATAAATTAAACCCCATAGTCATCACTTCCAGAGAATCAGTCCTTTCCACATTGAAAACAGGGGATATTATTGCTGTTAAAGTTCTGGAGAAAATCGATTCGCAAAATGTTCTTTTGAATATAAAGGGCGCCCCTGTAACTGTTAAAAACATGATCAACGCCCATCCGGGTGAATCCCTGAAAGTCATGGTTGAATCGAATGGTGAATCTCTAATGCTTCATCGACTAGCTGGCGGCGGCCGGCCCGGATCAGATTCTTTAAAAGCTCTTGTAAAGTTCGGAGTATCAAGAAATCTCTTCTCAAAAGAGGTAATTTTCGGGTTGGATGGCTTAGATAATATTAAAACCATTAAAAATCCGCCATCTCTTTTAACAAAACCCATGACTATTTTAAACTCCCTTATGCCCGAGGTTCCCAACAAGGATTCGGTCCGGAAGCTGTTTCTGCTTTTTGGACTGAAAGGGTATAGCCCTTCCCAGCGACTAACTGTTGAAAACGGCGCCAACTCTTTGTACGCCGTGTTAAGACGCCTGCTGGAAACTCCATCAAAAAAGCTAAAAAATATGCTCTCGACCACCGGCTTTGATCAGATGCGGGTACTTGGAGAGCTTTTAGGAAAATCCGCCGCGTTAAAAAGAGCTGTGGAAATCTTCAGAGCCGCCAACTTATTAGCGGACAGGCAAAGCACCTGGATGTCGGTTCCTATTCCCTTTGGCAATGAGGGTCAAAGAAACATGGTGCAACTCTTTTTAAAACGGGAAGGAAATAATGAGAAAGAAGGGGGAAAGAAAAAAGATTTCGTAATCTATATGAAAATGAAATTCTCATTCCTGGGGGAGGTCAGAACAATAATCAGAAAAGGGCAGGGCCCTCTTGAAATTCGTATGTTCACAGACGAGAAAGCCGGAAAGGTTTTAAAAAAAGGAATCGATGGGCTGTCAAGAGATTTTGAAAATTCCAAACAGAAGGTAAACATCTCCATGGCGAGACTGGACCAGAACGAGAATCCCGAATTGGACTTTAGAAATAATATGGTGAGTCTTGCCGGATTCGGAGAGAGGATTAATGTAAAAGCATGAAGAAAGAGTTGTTAAAAGCAGCGGCCATAAGATACGATCCTGAAAAGGAGAAGAGCCCAAAAATCCTAGCCAAAGGCGCCGGCTTTGTGGCTGAAAAAATCCTTGACCTCGCGAAAAAATTTGACATCCCCG
>CAYSHR010000661.1:0-2293 GCA_964430795.1 uncultured bacterium | reverse complement strand
CGGCGCCTGGGCGTAAATTCTCCCCACATGGGTGTAGTCTGAGTTTTCCTGGGCCAAAAGCTCTTCCTCAACAAGTAACTCAACGGTTTTCCCAATCATGCTTTCCCATATTTTTTGGGATATTTCCTGCTGGGTAATCATAAGATCGTCCAGCCTCTTTTGCGCGGTTTCTTCCGGGATTTTAGGCGCCATTTCAAAAGCCGGAGTTTCTTCTTCCGGTGAATAGGCAAAGACGCCGACATTGGCGATTTTTTGGTTTTTCACGAAGGTTTCAAGAGCTTCAAAATCCTTATCCGTTTCGCCTGGAAGGCCGACAATAAACGAGGTTCGGTAACAAATGTCGGACATGACCTTGCGCCCATAGTTCAGAAGCGCTTCTATTCGGGAACGATCCACTTTGCGATTCATCTTTTTCAAAATGGTGTCAACACAATGCTGTATGGGAAGATCAAGATAGGGAATGACTTTTTCGCATCCGGCCATGACGTCCAGTACTTCATTTGTAAGGTGGGCGGGGTGGGCGTAAAGAAGACGAATCCATTTCAAACCGGCGATTTTGTCGAGTTCTTCTAAAAGAAGGGCAAGAGAACCGCCGTCTTTAATGTCCTTCCCATAAGCGGTAATGTCCTGAGCGATAAGAATTAATTCCTTTACTCCCATTTCGGCAAGATTTTTCGCCTCGGCAATAACGGAGTTAAAATCCCTGCTTCTGAATTTCCCTCTTAATCTTCCGATGATGCAGTAGGAACAATTGTTGTCACAGCCTTCGGCGATTTTGAGATAGGCGCGCCAGGGTGGCCCTGAAAGAATTCGCGGTGTGGTTTCATCATATAAATATTTCTTCTCTGATAGAAAAACAGACCCGGTTTTTTTATCCGACAGCTTGTTTTCGATAATGCTCCCAATATCCGGAAAATCTTCGACGCCAATAACAACGTCAACATCTTCAATAGCCTCCATGATTTCATCTTTATATTTCTCCGGCAGGCAACCAGTAACAACCAAAAGTTCGTACTGCCCTTCTCTTTTTAAGTCCGCCCTTTCCTTGATGATATCCACCGACTCCTGAGCCGCGTCAGTGATAAAGGAGCAGGTATTTATTACGCATACCTGGGCGGCGCCTTTTGGAATCATGGTCCATTTCGAAAGGAGCAATTGCCCTGCCATTACCTCGCTGTCAACAAGATTTTTTGGGCAACCAAGGGATATCAACTGAAAAGTCTTAGGTTCTATTTTCACCAAGGATCTCCAAAAAGGCGTCGATTCTGGTTTTGATTCGGCCATCAACAGGACCGGGACGATCTCCCTCCACTGCTAAAACCGGGGCGCCCGCTTTTTCCCTTATAACAATGTCCTCTATCTGTCTGTGGCAAAAGCTTTGAATGTAATGAACAAGGCCGTCAATCTTTCTAAGTCTTACCTGGCGCCTTATGTCTTCCAGCCGAAAATCAAGATCAAAGGGGTAGGTATAGTTTTCATATTGCTCGCCAAGACTTTTTTTTAAGCCAGGCATTGAAAACTGGCGCTCAATTTCATTGAAAACCACGTCGGCGCCCCTATTGGCAAGTATTTCATATAGATCATTAAAAATCGTTGGAACCCCGATTATCCCTATTCGAAGGTTGTCGGTTTGACCGGCCTGACGCTTTTTTGCTTTGTCCAAAAAGGAATCCACTTTTTTTTCGTAAAAATCCGGATCACCGGAAAAATCAGAAGCCGAGACAAGGAATAAGTGGTTTTCCTCCCCTGTAACCTGTCCGGTTTCCCATGTGAGCCTGTCGATCTCAACCAACTTTATTCTTATTTTATCCAACCGCTTTTTCCAGAAATTCACATCTTCTTTTTTAGCGCCAAAGGAAATCCGAAAATCCTCAATAGCTTTCGCTACGAGTTTTTTGTCTCTGAGATGGGGAAAAGCGAATTTATGAACCGGAATGTTTTTGAGAGAAAAGACTTCGGCAAGGGCGATGGTGTTGGCGCAATCACCATGAATAACTGCCAACACCCTGTCAATGTTTCCCGAAATCACAGCGCCGTACATACCTTTTATCCAGGCGCATACACCCGGCGCGAATCCATCACTATGGGCTATATCCAGAAAAATGTCGGGGGTGTCAGAGGTTATGAATATATTATTCAGATCAACAGGGATATGCCCGGCCGCATATATAACTTCCACCGGCACAGTGGTGGTGATACCGATTCTCCTGGTCATCAGTTTTATAAACCCCGATAAAAGCGCTTAATGTTTCCTGTCTGGTAGAAACGTGGGCAAGCTGAGGCTTGACCCAGG
>CAYSHR010000660.1:0-2294 GCA_964430795.1 uncultured bacterium | reverse complement strand
CTACGCAAAACAATTCTACACATTCCAGACACTTGGTGCTCTTTTTATTTTATTAACCGGGAACAAGGGACTAACAGATGCCAGGCGAAATAATAACTGTTTAAAAGGGTAAAGGTTTGATGTAGAATAAATCCTGAGACAAAGCATCTTTAAAAAAAGAAGATAGATTTTAAGGAAAATTTATGTCTGAGCATCTTGAAAAAACCAAAGCATTTGTTTTGGACACCAGTGTCTTTATTCATGATCCAAGTTGTATTGATAGTTTTGGCGGCAATTTAGTTGTTATACCGTTAAAAGTAGTTGAGGAGCTTGATGACCTGTAGGTCAGTGGGGGGACAAGGGCCACTTACGCCAGGGAGGCTTCAAGGGTTCGTGAACGTTACCGGTTAATGGGGGATTTTCGAAAGGCCGGTGTGCCCACTGAAAACGGCGGACGCCTCTATATTGCTTATGGAGCAGAGAGCTGGGACGCTTTGGAAGGTCTTGGCAAAGGGCTGTCAAAGAAAAATGATAACCTGATTCTTCTGGTAGCGAAAAACTGGAAAAAACACAATCCAGACCATCGAACCATCATCGTTACTCTTGATACGAACATGAGGATAAAGGCTGCCGCCCTGAATATGGAAGCTGAGGAATATCGCCAGGCTGATCTATCGGAATTAACCAATTTACAGACAGGGCACAGCATCGTCGAATTGGAAGATCAAGGTATTTTTCAAAAGATATCAAGAGGTCTGAACACGGAAGGTGTTATTAAAAGCGACATCATTGAGGAATATCTCAATCCCAATGGCATTGGTCTTAACATCTGTCTTACTATCAAGTGCATGGAAAAGTATACTCTGGCTTTATTGAAAAAAGAGAAAGGCAAGTTGATTCTTGTTCAAAAACCCAATAAGCCAAAAAGAGGGAAGAGGGCGATAATACCGAGAAACGATACTCAGGCTTTCGCCTATTATTTGGCTGCGGATCCTGAGATAACGTTATTGACTCTTTTGGGAAAAGCCGGCGCCGGCAAGACCCTTATGGCTCTTTTGGCAGGGTTTGAGCAGCTTGGAAAAGGGTACAAGCGTATTCTGGTTTACCGCCCTATTTATGAAGTGGGAGGAAAGGAACTGGGGTTTTTGCCGGGGGATATGAATAAAAAGTTTGGTCCCTGGGCCAGGCCGATTTTGGACAACCTGGAGCTTATTTTCGAATATGGCAACTCCACCGAATATATTGTAACCGATGAGGTTGAACTTGGTGATGACAACATTGATATCGCCACAGAGCGGGGGCACATTCTGATCAGCCCCATTATTTATATCAGAGGGCGAAGTCTTCACGACTCGCTGGTTATTGTTGATGAGGCGCAAAATCTCACACCGAATGATATTAAGTCATTAATTACAAGAGCGGGAAAAGGCACCAAGGTGATAATCACCGGCGATCCATCCCAGATAGACAACAGATATCTAGATTCAGGATCAAACGGACTGGTTCTGGCTATCAGGAATTTTTCAAAAAAAGGGTGGGGAAAATTTGCCCATATTACCATGGAAAAAAGTGAGCGATCAGAGCTTGCAGATATCGCTGCTGAAATACTATAGGCAAATGAATATGGTTCATTAAAATTATTTCACCCTTTAAGAGATAGGGTATCTGTTTCATATCAAAAAGGAAAATGGATTGGCAAAAAAGTCCAATTATTGTTTTTCTTCTATTGCCACAAAAATGATTCCCATGTTATAGATATAATATCCTGAGTTGCAATATGGACTCTTGTATTCCTGTAATCGTTCAGTGACAAGGGAGCAAGGCGGCAGGGTTTGAGATCGGGGGAGATGACCCCATTTCTCAACAATGGCCGGTCTAGTCAATAATATTAGAAAATGGGGATCGTGTACCCTGATCTCATATATGAAAATCCGGGTACACGTAACAAGTACATCTCCTCCCTTTTCCCAAAAGCCCCCTTGTAATTGAACGATTACATATTCCTATACGCGCCTGGCTGATTAGCAGATACCAAGTAGAGCATTTCTTAAAGAGGAATTAATTTGGAACCAAAATGGACCTTTTTATTGGTGGCTCTTTTCCTCCTTTTCTCTATTCTTGTATTTTCCTGTGAAGAAGACAATTCCGATGATGCCGGCGAGCTTGATTACCATCAGCTTATGTCTCTTGGGAAATTTTATCTTGAGCACGGTGATGGTTATACTGCGGCAGATTATTTTGAAATGTATATTATAAAGGAGCCTGAAAGTATTGAAGACAAAAACGCGGTGGATGTTTCGGGTCCCATGATTTTC
>CAYSHR010000659.1:0-2319 GCA_964430795.1 uncultured bacterium | reverse complement strand
TCGCCTCTTTTCTTGGTTATCGCCAGAGAGATATTATTGGCTTGCCCTTTTCTGAACTGATCCCGGATAAGGATGAAAATATATTGGCGGATATGGAGGTTCTGCTCAACATCGGTAAAGTGGTTACCTGGGAAAATGTACAGCTTGTAAAAGCCAATGGCGATCTATTCAATCTTCATTTTGACGTCAGGGTGATAAATGATAACGGCCGGAGAAAATATCTTCTTGTAATGAAGGAAGATGAAAAAAGGCAAACCTTTAAAGATAACCTTCTTGAAAGCGAGGAGAAATATCACCTGCTGACAGACCAATCCATCATCTGCTTCTTGATAATCCAGGATGGAAAAATCGTATATGTTAATGAAGCCGGACCGGAACTTTCAGGATACTCAATTGAGGAATTGATGAGGTGGAAGAGGAATGAGATAATAAATATTGTTCACCCTAAAGATAAGGAATTTGTGGCTGAGCAGTCACAGAAAAAGCAATCCGGAGAAAAGAACGTTATCCCAAAATATGATTTTAGAATACAAACCAAGGATGGAAATATCAAATGGGTTACTATCTATTCCAAGACTGTAAACTATAAAGGAAAATCGGCTGTTCAAGGAATACTTATTGATATAACTGATCGCAAAAAAGCCGAGAGAAGCCTTGCTTCAAGTGAAAGCAAGTTCAGAACTTTGGTCAATGCCAGCGCCGATGCCATTGTTTCGGTAAATGAGGATGAGAAGGTTGTTATTTTTAACAAGTCCGCCCAAAGGATGTTTGGAATTCATAAGGACTTTGTTGTGGGCAGAAAGCTTGATCTTCTTCTGCCTACTGAATTGAGGGAGAATCATCGGAAATATATACGGGATTTTTTTAAGTACGGACCAACACGTGTGGGAGTTGACAGGCCTTTTGAGACGACATTGAGGCGGCTTGACGGCAGAACGATTCCTATTGAAATTGCCGTATCCGGAGGACGAAGTTTAGGAGAAAAATTCCTTATGGCTGTTATAAGGGATATCACTATCCAGAAAAATTTCCAGAACGCTCTATTCGCTGAAAGACAAAGGCTTACATCTTTACTGGAGATGCTGCCCGCCAGTGTCTGTCTTATTGCCAAAGACCATTCTTTGAGATTCGCCAACAAACAATTTAGAGAGAACTTTGGTGAGCTTGAAGGGGATAAATGTTACAAAATTATGCGTAACCGGGATAAGCCCTGTTCTTATTGCAAGACCTTCTCGGTTTTTACTGAAAAACAATTTATTCAATGGGAATGGGAAAAATCTGATGGAAAAATCTTTCAATTCTATGACTATCTTTTTTCAGATACAGAAGGAGAGTCCCTTGTTCTTAAGCTGGCCATAGAAATAACCGGCTTGAAAGAAGTTGAAAGCAAGCTTTCAAAAAGCCGAAGGCGATTCAAGGCGATTGTTGAGGATCAAACTGAACTTATTTGCAGGTTTATACCAGATGGTGAACTCACTTTTGTAAATGACGCGTACTGCAAATATATGCATCGAACATATGACCAACTGGTTGGCCTTAAGTGGCTGGACTTTCTGCCCGAGGAAGACAGGGAGATGGCTTTAAGGCACCTGAAAACCATTGATGTCAATAATCCGGTCATGGAATATGAGCGCAGGGTGATCAATTACCAGGGTGATGTTTTCTGGCAGAGATGGTCGGACAGGGGAATTTTTGATGAAAAAGGTAATTTGGTGGAATATCAGTCAGTGGGCATCGATATAACAACACGCAAACTGGCCGAGGAAAAACTGAAGCGGGAAAGGGCGTTTCTAAACTATATAATCCATAATAATCCCTATGCCATACTTATTTGCGATAGAGAAGGATATAGAATTTCAGCAAACCAGGTATATTTTGATCTATTTCCCAAGTTGGACTATCCTCCCAAGTCAATTTTTGAAAACAAAATCATCAAAGCTTCAGGAATGATGGAAAAACTCCTTGAAGTTATCCAGGGAAAAATAGTGAGGCTGGAGGAAGGCATATGGCACCAGGGCAGGAGTAATGGCTTAAATAATAAGCCGGATAAATGGTGCCTGCGAGGAACAGCCTTTCCCATTTTTGACAGCGGGAACAAAGTAAACAAATTTGTTGTAATGTATGAGGATATTACACAAAGCAAGCTTGCCGAAAAGGAACTTAGAAAGGCTTTTGAGAAAGCTCAGGAAGCGGACCTTTTGAAGATGCGATTTCTTGGCAAGGTGAGCCATGAGTTTAGAACACCGCTAAACGCGATAAATGGTCTTTCAACAGTTTTGCGGATAAAAAAGGATTTATCGGAAGAGAAGAAAAAGGAAT
>CAYSHR010000658.1:0-2320 GCA_964430795.1 uncultured bacterium | reverse complement strand
ATGCCGGCCATTGTTGAAAAATGAGGTCATGTCCCCCGATCTCAAACCTTACCCCCTTGTCACTGAACGATTACCCGGTTTTCATGGTTGGCTACAAGGGCGCCCTCTGCTATAAAGGTAGCCGGCCCTTGAATTGTAAAGATTATTATTTTTCAAATAAGGAGCTGTCATGGCTAAACATGGTTTATGGATTCTGATTATATCAATATTTGCCATAAGCTGTTGCGTATATTTTGGCTGCGGCCAGACCGAAGAAGAGGAGGATGAGGATTCCACAGGGTGCAACGCCCAGGTGGATTGCTATGAAAACGTGGACAATTGTTTTAAGCAGGCCGACACAGTGGAAAGGCTGGGCGAGTGCGCCGATGCCTTTGAAGGGTGCCTGCTTCACGCCGAAAGCTGTTTCTGGCAATGGTATTTATGCGTAGGCGATTGTTCCCAGGCGTCATGTTATGAGCAATGCGGCGTTCAGCACAGGGAATGCCGGCAATCCTGCGGATGGGATGCTGACTGTTTTGACACCTGTGATGGGCTTTTGAGTAATGTTGACGACCAATGCGGCGCGGATTTTGACTGCTGGACCGACACCCTTGGAAACCTGGTGGAGGATTGCTACTCAAATTGCTGGTAGAATTTCACCTTGATGGAAAATCCTTTTTTTCAACAGGGCGGTATTTTGTTCTGCGCCACTTAAAACCAAGATCAACCATTGCTCCAGGCTCTGTGGCTTTTTGAAGCAACAGAAGAAGCTCCTTTAAAACCGCCATCTGCTGGTCAACATTTCCCGGCTCGCCAAAAGCCGCGCCATGGGGAAAGTCAACGTGGGCGCTTCTGGGCGGACGGATTTTTTTGGTGATATCCCGGTTGATGGAAAGATTGATCGTAGCGATTCCCTTCTCTTCGATGACCCTGCTTATCAAGCCACCGGCCTGATTGCACATGGGTCAGGCCGGGACCATAATAACATAATCAACCCCCTCTTTTAAAAGAAGGTCGGCAAGGAAAATAGCTGAACCGTCCGGAGGCGCTATATACTCCTTTACCAGCCCCGCTCCAAATCCAAAGCTATAGAAATTTTCACTAAGCCGGCCAACCACTCCCATCTTGACAAGTTCTAAAAGTCTGTCCCTTGGAAAAATTACATTGAGGTCCTTTTTTGCCCGTGCATGGGAAAAATGCTCATGAGAGATGGTTATATCCCCCGTCTTAAAATCCGAGGGGATTATTCTGAAGGAGTGGTCGCCCTTTGCCGCGTCTACATCAAAGGGCGGCTGGTTTTTAAGATGAACGCCGGCGGTTGTAACAAGGCAGATTTTAGCCTGGGATAAAGGCTTTGCAAAGGGAGTCCAGGGAACAGGGCCGGCGCTTTTTTTGGCGGACAAACCGACGAGCTTGTTTACAATTCCTTTTGAAAGGTGAATCTGTTTAGATATAAAATCATTGTTGACGAATTTTCCAAGAAGACGCCAGACCTTCAGCTTTTTCATAACATCCATTTTTGAACCTTTGATTATTTTATTAAAGAAGCTTAAGAATATTTTCTTTGAATCTTTTTCCATTGTAGCAAATGTGATAGCTTTGGCGAGACAAAAAATTAAAACATAAATTTCGTGAGGTCAAAATGCGCATCGAGATAATCGCCATTGGAAGCGAACTTGTAGCCGGGGTTACTATTGACACAAACAGCGCCATGATGGCTAAAAAGCTCAGGGATATGGGGATTGAAGTCACGCGAGTGACCCTTGTTTCAGATGTTGAGAAGGAGATGGAGAAGCTGTTTCTCGAAGTATTTAAGCGGGTGGACGTGGTCATTGTCGCCGGCGGCCTTGGCCCAACCCAAGACGACCGAACGCGGTTCGCCGCCGCTAAAATCGCCGGAGTTGATCTTGTGGAAGATACTGACAGCGTTAAAAGACTCAGAGAAATTTTCAAAACTTTTGGAAGAGAAATGCCCAAGAGCAATATATGGCAGGCCATGTTCCCCGATGGCGCGGAAATTTTAGAAAATCCCGTGGGCACTGCCAGGGGATTTGCCATGGAGCATGAAAATTGTCTTGCCCTGTTTGGCCCGGGAGTACCAAGGGAAATGGAGGCCATGGCTGATTTGGAGATACTGCCCATGATTAAAAAAAGGGTGGGAATAACCGGCGCCATATCCACAACCACCCTCCACTGTTTCGGATTGCCAGAAAGCGAACTGGCGGACCGTCTTTGGGATTTCGAAAAGCGATTTCCCAAAGTCGAGCTTGCCTATTCAGCCAAATTTCCATCCATCGATTTGCGATTATCGGCAAAAGGGGAGACTGACGAAACAGCCGAC
>CAYSHR010000657.1:0-2335 GCA_964430795.1 uncultured bacterium | reverse complement strand
GAAAGTCGGATAGGCGTCGTTCTCGCAAACAAAAGCCACGACCCTCGGTTTTTCCTCATCTTCTTCAGGAACCTCACAGGACTTGATCATGTTTACAACCATATCTATGGAGTAGTTCTGGAAGTTGACAATACGTTCAGGGCAGGCGCCCATACAGATACCGCATCTGCGACAACGGTTGGGATTAGTCAGGGGCGTACCCTTCTCGTCTTCATCCAGGGCGCCAAAAGGGCACTCCTCAGTGCAGCGTTTACACTGAGTGCAGCGTTGCAAAAAGAAATCAGGCCACGACAGGTCCAGGGCTCTTGGATGCACTACAGAGCCTTTTAAATAATTTTCAATTGTCTGTATTGCTTTTAAAGCGGCGCCGTTGGCGTCATCCAATGTCATGGATGGGTCCATGGGCTGGCGAACCGAACCCGCCGCGTAAATTCCTGTGCGCCTGGTTTCATAAGGAAAGCAGATAAACTCACTGTCTGGAAAACCGTATTTTGTATCAGGAAGATCTTCGCCCAGCCGGTATTGCAATTTAAGAACCTCGGAACTGTTTGGAACCATGCCGTTGGCTAAAACCACAAGATCAACCATGGTTGTAACGTCTTCACCGATTAGTTCATCTTCAGTGGTGACCGTGACCTGCCCTCCTGCCGGCTCAATTGATTTTATCCCGCCGCGAGCCATATATAGATTGTCCTGATCAAGGGCATCCCAATAGAAATTTTCATACTGGCCAATAGTACGCATATCCTTATAAAAAATAAATATCTGGGCCTCAGGGTCATTCTCCCTTAAATACCTTGCCTGTTTTAATGAAGTCAGGCAACAAGTGGCGGAGCAATAGGGAAGATGTTCCGGGTCACGACTTCCGGCGCATTGAATAAAGGCTATCTTTGCCGGTTCGCCCCCTGTGCCTTTAGGAAAGGCGCCGTCTTTTGCCATCTGTTCAAACTGGGCGTGGGTGATAATGTTATCAGCCTTTCCAAACCCGAGGTGATCAAGCTTTGCCGGATCATAAGGCCTTGAGCCTGTGGCTTGAACAATGGCGCCGGCCATAAATTCCGTCTGGTTTTTCAGTTTCACGGCAAACTGTCCGGGCTGGCCGGAAATCGATTCTATCTCCGCGCCAAGATGAGTGGTGATTTTATCACTTGCGTCAATCTTGGCCGCCCATTCAGAAACGCCAGGTTCCTTGAGTTGATTGTAGGGCGGATTATGATCCAGTTCCTTAAACAATCCATTTAAATGGCCGCCGAGTTTTTCATCTTTCTCCACAAGAACAACTTCATAACCGGCAGCCGCGGAAGATACAGCGGCTTGCATTCCTGTAAGGCCGGCGCCGACAACCAGAACGGTTTTGCTGAATTCACCTTCCACAACAAGAGGCTCAATGGGACTTGTTTTCTGCGCCTTGACTATTCCCATGCGCATCAAGTCTTCAGCAAGCATGTTGGTGTCTTCGTCATTTGGTTCATGGCACCAGGAAAGGTGCTCCCTGAAATTCACTCTTTCAATAATTACATTGTCAAAAGTAAACTCCCTGGTCATAACTCTTGGGCTGCACGCCGCGATAACGACCTTGTTCAGACCTCCATTCTCAATATCGCCCTTGATCATTTCGAGACTCGCCTGTCCGCAAAGGCACTGGTCGGTCTTGCAGAGCTTTGCTTTATATTCGTTGTTCGCGACTTTAGCCGCGGCCTCCAGGTCAACAGATTCGCCGATTTCACATCCGGAACAGATATATACTCCTAAGACATCTTCCATATCATCAATCTCCTAGATTCGAGTGATAGCTTTAAGTGCGGCGCCTGTGCCATCCTGAGTGGTGGTTGAGACATCAACCGGGTGCTTTGCGCAACCCGCCGAATAGATTGCGCTGCCGTTTTCTTCAGGGGTACAAAATCCCCATTCGTCTTTTCTGATTTCAGTCGGGAACTCTATTCCCGCGTCGTTGGGAACCATGCCCACGGCCAAAACAACAAGATCGAACTCTTTGACAGGTACGGAATCGGTAAGAACGCCTTCGGATTTTATTTTTAGTTTTCCCGTTTCAACGTTTTCCAATACGTCTGAAACTTTACCTTTGGAGAGGAAAAGCTTTTCGTCATTTTTGACCTTATCCATAAAGTCCTCAAGACGCCCCTGGGTCCTAAGATCAATGAAGAAGACAACGATCCGGGCGTCAGGATATTGGTCGCGGACATATGACGCCTGCTTTAAGGAAGCCAGGCAGCAAACCCCCGAACAATATGGCAGATGATTTTTATCTCTCGACCCGGCGCATTGGACAAAGGCCACGCTCTTGACCTCTTGGCCATTTCCAGGGCGCAGGATT
>CAYSHR010000656.1:0-2337 GCA_964430795.1 uncultured bacterium | reverse complement strand
TTATCCATCTCTTTTTGATTTTTACCACTACAGGCGCAAGGGGCTTTTCGTATTTTGACAGCCATAAAGCTCCTATGCCCGCTCCTACATTCAGAGCAACGGCAAAAAAGTATGCTTGAAAGACTCCAAAGGTTTTTATAGCAAAAAAGCCGGCGAAAAGGACACCGGTAAATGCGCCTAACGTATTGATGAAATACAGATATCCGGCCTTGCCCCCGCTTTTCTCAATAGGGGGGGCTGCCTGCCTTACAAGTAGAGGAAGGGTCGCGCCCATCATGGAGCAGGGCAAAATCATCAAAGCAAAAGAGTTTGTCATCTTCCATATCAGAAGAAGGAATGATTGGGGGCCTAAATAATTAAATAATATGGCCAAAAGATAATCGGAGGCGAAATATCCACCAATCAGGAGCAAGGCGGAAACCGCAATGCCAATTTCAAAAAAGGCATAGAGGCGTAAAGGCTTTGAATATTGGTCTACTCTTTTTCCGATCCACCAGGCGCCAATGGCAAGACCGCCCATAAACGCGGCAATTACCACCGCGCCGGACTCAGTGGTGTTTCCAAAAGTTCTGGTAAATAGCCTTAACCAGAGGATTTCATAAACCAAGCCGGCAAAACCGGAAAGGAAAAAAAGAAAATATATTATCCTCTGGCTCATTATTTTTCCCTGAATAGCCCCCCTGTAAAGGAAAAACCAAAGGTCAGGATTTTTCCGCGGCTTCCTTTTTCAGTTTTTTCTTGAGAAGGGCTTGTTTTAATCTGGAAAGATGGTCAATAAATAATATTCCATCCAAGTGATCAATTTCATGCTGAAGCACAACCGCTAAAAGATCCTCAGCCTCCATGGTGATTTCTTTGCCTTCAAGGTCCAAGGCTCTTAACTTGATTCTTCTGAACCTGGCTATATCCTCTCTTACATCTGGAAGGGACAAGCAACCTTCTTCCCACGTAACTTCACCCTCTTTTTCAATGATCTCCGGATTCAAAAGAGTAAATAATTTACTTCCATCTTCTTCTGATTGGAGGTCCAGAACAATAATCCTAAGAGATTTCCCGACTTGGGGTCCGGCTAGACCAACTCCCGGCGCCCCGTACATGGTTTGAGCCATATTATGGGCCAATTCCACGATTTGGTCAGTAATCTCATCTATTGGTTTTGCGATCTTTTTCAGTTCAGCGTCAGGATATGTAATTATTTCCAGCAACGCCATATTATTGCCTTTCCGCTGTCGGCGTCATAGTAAACTCTCGAAACAAACTCCTACCTTAAGAAAATAGCCATTTTTATCCTCAGTATCAAATTTTATTTATACTTTTTTTTGAATCCAGACTATAAATAACAGTAGTGTTTTTCCCCATACCCTTGGCTTCATATAACGCCAAATCAACTCTTTCAATCAATTTCGTCTTGGTGTCCTCTTCATTTTTTTCAAGATTCGCCAGTCCGATGGATGCCTTCTGCTCAAGCTTTTTATCTTTTGCCGGCACGTATGGATAGGATTGAATATCCTCTCGAATCCTTGTTGCCAGAGAGTAGGCCTTTTTTATATCAGTGTGGGGTAGAATTATGAAGAATTCATCACCGCCGTATCTTGCGGGCAGATCTGTTTCCCGAATATTTTTCTTGATAATCGCGGAAGATGTTTTTAGAACAAAATCCCCAAAAAGATGCCCAAAATTATCGTTAACTCCTTTAAAATTATCCAGGTCCACCATCATGCAGGAAAGGTCCAGGTTGTATCTTTTTGCCCGGCCGATTTCCTGATCAAGAATCGAATTCAAATACTTGTGGTTAAAAAATCCGGTAAGTCCGTCGGTTACCGATAAGACCTCAAGTTTACTATTGGCCTGTTCAAGCTCACGATTTTTCTTCTCTATCATCTCCTGGGCGTCAAGAAGTTCAAGGTGGGCTTTAGCGAATTTCTCACTTAATTCTATGGCTATCTGGCTTTGTTCCTTATATTCTCTGTTCAGGTCCTCGAGGCGCCTTTTCTGAAACATGACCTCTTCGTATACTTTGGTAAGCTCTTCGTTTTTTATCACCAAATCTTCCATTAGCTGCTTTTGTCTCACCAGGGCGTCGTGCCTTCTGACTTCTTCGGCAATGATTTCCCTCAATTCCTCCACTTCCCATGGTTTTGTTATAAATCGGTGGATATGCCCTTTATTTATCGCCTCCTTTATTACCTGTAAGTCGGGAAATCCGGTAATCAAAATTCGCCCTATTTCCGGCTTGTTTTTATGCAGATATGCCAGGATTTCAGTTCCGGTAAGGCCATCCATCCAATGGTCGGTGAGAACAGCGGCGAGGTTCTCCCCGTTATCAATAATCTCAAT
>CAYSHR010000655.1:0-2337 GCA_964430795.1 uncultured bacterium | reverse complement strand
CCTGAAAAAACGACCATGAACTATTTTCCTTACAGAATCAGAGATCGGACTTTCCAGCGGGAGAAAAGTCCCTGGAAAAACTCCGAATTCTTTCACTTTCTCCATATTGCCTTTTGCCTTCTGATCACGGCGGGGCGATAAGAATGTTTGAGCTTTTAAAAAGACTCGCAAAAAAGAACCATGTTCATCTTTTTTCCTTTGTGGAATCAAAACAGGAGTTGGAACAGAAAAAAACTTTGGAAAAACACTTCCAGGGCGTAACTTTGATTTTAAAAAAGAGGAACAGGGAAGGGCGGTTAACATATCCAAACACTGTTTCAGAGTTCACTCAACCTGATTACACAATGGCTCTGGAGACTCTTTTAGAGGTCGAAAAATTCGATATTATCCAGGCTGAGTATCCTTTTCTTTCTCAATATCAGCTCTTGGCGCCTGATGTAAAAAAAGTAATAACCGAAATTGACATTCTCTTTCATACACAAATGCAAAAGGCCTATTCCCAAAAATCAATTTTTAAGAAGATAACCGACTTGCACGAAGCTTTCAGGCTTTTTGCCTATGAGAAGAAATTTGGAAGAGATGCTGATTTAGTACTGGCAATGAGTCCGAAGGAGGGAAAATATTTTCACGAAATGACCGGCGCGAGAGTAAAGGTATCGCCAAATGGTGTTGACACAAAAGCCATTGAATATCGTCTGCCCGGTAAGGCTCATCAAATTCTTTTTGTAGGCAACTTCAGACATAGCCCAAATCTGGACGCCATATTATATTTCGTAAAAGAGATTTATCCTCTTATAAGAAAAAGGGATTTATCCGCGAGACTTGTAATCGCCGGCGCCAACCCTCCGGATAAAGTTAAAAGAACAGCCATGGATCCCAGTGTAACCGTTACGGGATTTGTGCCTGATATTATTCCATTCTATTATTCAAGCGGCTGCGTAGTCGCGCCAATTACAAGGGGTTCGGGCACCAGATTAAAAATTCTTGAGGCGATGGCAGCGGGAGTCCCAGTGGTTTCAACCAGTATAGGAATTGAGGGAATTGAGGCTTCTGACCAAAGGGATATTCTTATCGCCGACAAGCCTGATAAGTTCGCTGATTCAGTATTAAGAATATTTGCCGACAGAGACCTTGCGAATAATATCTCAAAAAACGGTCGTATGCTTATGGAAGAAAAATATGATTGGGATACAATTTCCCGGAAACTGATTGATGATTACAGAGAGCTTTTAAGGGATCAATAATGAGGTTTCTTCGATCACCGGTTTTGCCGGCAAAGCCAAAAGTATTACTTATACAGACCGCCAATCCAGCTCTAACTGATTACGCTCTTGACAGAGTGATAGATATTCACGGTTTAGAAAATGTAACTTTTTTTAAACAGCAAGGAATGGATATTCATTTGAAGCATCGAAATAATTTACGCGTCATTAATAACAATAAAAAGAACAAGGCGGAAACCGCCAAATCAATAAGAAGGATGAAATTTGACCTGGTTTATGGAATCTGGTCCGGGGAAACCGGTTTCTGGAAATTAAAACTTCTTCTTTTCTATTCTGATCCTCTTCTTGTAAATATATTTAAACCATCCGGCGAGATTTTAACATTGGGAAGATATGAACTTCTCAATTACGCTCGGAAAAACCTATTCGCGTTTGAAATATTTAATGGCAGGGAATTGGCAAGACTGGTCCTGTCGCCTTTTGTTTTTCTTTATCTGGCAGCGGGATATTTTATTGCCCGCGCCAGGCAAAGATAAGGGTCTTCATTGCAGAATCATATTCAAAACAGGTCCAATGGAAACGTTGACACTCTTTTCTGAATACAACTCCCCATCCAACTGGTAAACAAGTGGTTCATCTGTTGTGATTTTTAATTCTGAAGCCAGAGTATCAATATGGTTTTCTCCTTTGATTCTTTTTCCTGAAAAGAACCTGTGGATCTGTCTTGCGAAGTCTCCCGGTTTAAGGGAAGAAGCGATAAGATGGAATTTGTCGAGTTCCTCGGTTGCTCTGTATAAAGGTTTGAACATAAGACCAATAGCGGGCAAGGTTCCCGCCAGCACAAGACCATATGAATCAAGGCCGGCCGGTTGCCCATCTATTACAAAGCCGGCCTTGTATTGGCTCATTATTCTCTTTATCAGATCACCGCCGGTTATCAAAGACCATATTATTCGACCGGTTATCTCCGCCGCTCTTTTTGGCCCACTATCAATTTTGGAGTTGTAATACTCAAAAAGAAAAGCAGAGGCGTAGCCATTTCCAAAGATAAAACCATATTGTTCATTAACTTTTAATGTCGCGACTTTTTTAATTTGAAAATTTAAATTATTTT
>CAYSHR010000654.1:0-2338 GCA_964430795.1 uncultured bacterium | reverse complement strand
GGTTTTCAATTACGTAATATCCTTTAACCTTGGAAAAAAGGATGTTGAATTTACTATCGACATTGAGGTTAACTTCCGGGAGGCGATCATATGCCCTGGTTCCGGGTTTATGCTTAATAATTAATAGATATCCTTCTTTTGTTTCCTTGGCGTTTATAAAAAGACCGGTTATGGGCTTGCCCTTACGATCATTTCCGTTAACTTCATATTGAATTTTACCCAAGCCCGGAACAGACTTAATTTTAAACTTCCCGTCAATTTTAATTATTATCGTTGAGCCTTGGGGTAATTGAGTTTCACCCATGTCAGCCATTGCCGGGTTGAAAAATAAAAATAATGAAAACAGGGAAGTTATCACTGTCTTGATCATCATACCAACATCTCCATTGGTCCAGGGATAGTTTAAAAAACTAATAAATCAGGGAAATAGCAACCTGTAGGAAAATTTAAATAGAACCGGATACAACCCAATGCAAAAACCCATTTTTTGATCTCTTTAAAAAACTATACACGTATAAATAATGAAAAACCAGTTAATTATTAGGAGGTTCATAGTACAGGTTCGCTTTTTTCTTGTACGGCGTAAAAACTTGGACGCCGAAAGTAGCTAAAAAAAAAGTGAATAATATTCATATGATGGTTGACAGGTAAGTATAACAAGAATTAATATCAGATAATTGAAACTCAGCCCTTCACAAAACGGTCAGAGATAAATGGCAAAACCAAGTGAAAAAAAAGGCTACGTAAAAGGAAGTCTTAAACAGGTTTCCGTGCCCAAAGTGCTGTACTTTATTCACAACGCCAGAAAGACCGGAGTATTGGCGATTGCTATGGATAAAAAGAAACTGCATATGCACTTTCTTAAAGGCAACATAGTTTATGTTACCAGTTCATATTTCTCCGGCCTTTCCTTAGGTGATTTTCTATTAAAAGAAGGAAAAATTTCCATACAAATCCATGAGGAAGCCCTGGATAAAATTATTAATACGGATGTTAAGCAGGGCACTTATTTGATCGAGAAGGGATATTTGTCACCCCATGATCTGGCCGAAACTCTCAACCGACACGTTCTGGAGAAACTCTTCTGGATGTTTGAATGGGAATCGGGAGACTTTTATTTTAAGGAATCGGATATTATCAACGAAGAATTACGACTCGTGGATATTCCAATGCAAAAACTTGTCTACCAGGGTGTAAGAGATCATATGCCTTTAAGAAGTCTTCCTCTTGAATTCAAGGGAAGAAAAGAAAATGTTCTCTTTAGAAGGTCTGATATTTCTTTCAGGCTTGATTCCCTTGGTATGGGACCCATTGACACCAGAATTCTCTCATTTGTTAACGGGCAGTATACTTTAAGACAGATTGTGGCTCTGGCTCGTTTGAAAAAAAGAGCGATATATAAAATACTCTATGGCTTATATCTTACCGACGTTATCTGTTTTACTGAAGGCGCGGCAGCCAGCGCGAAGAATTCATCAACAGAAGGAAAAGGGGAAATAAATAGAGTTGAATCTCCAAAAAAAGAAGGATACGAAGTCAACATTTCCAATGATATTATAGCCCAGGCAATGAAATCTGTTGATCGAATCCATAAAGAGGTTTCTTCCACAATACTGGAAAAGGCTCAAAAAGCCCAAACCGGAACCGGCGACGCCACCCTTGATGAACTTGGAACAAAGCTTGACGCAACGGTCAACTTAGGAAAATCAACAGAGGATGAGTCCAGATTTGGCTTCGATGATTCCAGTTCCGATGGCTTTGCTTCACTGGATGATGAAAATATTGATGAACATGGGATGAGATTTGATTCCCAACTTGGGGATATTGATGCTCCCGAAGGGACAGATGAGGATTACTCCCTGGATCAAGACTCCTCTTCTTCTGAACAGGAATATGAAGACGTTTATAATGAGGAAGACCAAGGCGGTTTCCAGGTAGATGTCAATGATTATACAGACCCCAATGAAGTTAGAAAGCAGGGTATGCTTCTTATGGAAGAAGAGCGTTGGGACGATGCGGAGGCTTTTCTGCAAAAAGCCATTGATCTTCTTCCTGATGACTGGGAGCTTTACGCTTTTCTTGGATGGGCAATATACAACTCATCCACAGAGTATGAAGACAAGGTTGTCGCTGCTGAGGCAACGATCAAACAGGGTATGGGGTCAGGCAAAAGCCAATATCAACATTTTCTATTTCTTGGAAAACTCTATCTTGAGGAAGAACATTACGAATTTGCCGAACTTCATTTTATTAAAGCTCTGGAGATGAATGTCGATTGTCTTGAAGCCAGGGAACATATCAAGTATTTCGTTGCCGTCGGCGTCATAACAATAATTGC
>CAYSHR010000653.1:0-2342 GCA_964430795.1 uncultured bacterium | reverse complement strand
CGGATTCCACATTCTCCCGGTTCCCCAGCTAAGAGCCATTCGCCCAACTTCCACCTGGACAAATCGTGACCTGAAAGAAGCGTATAGCCTGTCAATTCCATGGGCAATTCTCTGGGCTCCCCGAAGGGGTAGGCTTTCTTCCATGTCCATAAAACGGGGTGTACCCTGAGAGTTTAACATGGAGAGAAAAATCGTATTTGGATCATCCTCGGGCAGCGGACCGATGATATCCGTCATTCTCTTGATCATTCTTTGAGTTCTGTACTGAGCCCAGATAGTGTCGCCGTTTGAGATATGGAGTTCGTAGTGGCCGTTAAAAGAAAAGTGCTTTCCAACTATCAGGGTGGATTTGAGTCTTAGCCTGTTGTAGTCATCAATGAAGTAACGGCGATCATATATCCCCATATCCTTATAGAGGTTGTGGGTGTCGGTCACGGTAAAGAGGTTTTTGTAATATCCATTCAGATCAATGCTTACAATATCTTTTTGCCATTCCAGGGCATGGGCCGTATTCGGGAGAAAAAGAAAGGTCCAACTTAGAAGAAGCAAGGCAAGTATCAACCCACCGTTTTTGCACAAGTGGCACAAAGAAACCCTACTTCTTGATTTTATCAACGATCCGCCCATCCCTGATTTTTATAAGTCTCCTGGAATATTCCATTACCATTTTATCGTGAGTCGAGAAAATAAAGGTAACGCCTTCCGATTTATTAAGGTCCTTCATCATATCCAGAAGGCTTGCTCCGGTTTTTGAGTCCAGGTTGGCTGTGGGTTCATCGGCAAGAACGATTTTCGGTTTCGCGACAATGGCTCTGGCAACAGCCACTCGTTGTTGCTGCCCTCCGGACATCTCGGTTGGGCGCCTATTAACTTCATCGGCCAGGCCCACTTTGTCTAAAATAGCTAAAGCGTCTTTCCGTCTTTGTGCGGCATTTATCCCCTGGAGTTGCATAATGAACTCCACATTTTCCACCGCCGTTAAAACAGGGATCAGGTTATATGCCTGGAAAATAAAGCCGATATCATTGAGCCTCATGGTTGCCAGTTCACGCTGGGACATTCCGGAGAGGTTGACATCACCAACTGTAATGTCGCCCCTTGTCACATCATCAAGGCCGCCGATACAATTAAGAAGAGTAGTCTTGCCTGAACCTGACGGCCCGGCCAAAGCCAGAAAATCTCCTTTTTCGATTTCAAGATCGACTCCTCGCAATGCCCTGACGGTTACTTTGCCCTGCTGGTAATCCTTGGTGACGCCTTCTATAGAAACCATTGACATATAATATCTCCTTAAAGCTTTTGAATCGCTTCTATTGGTTTAAATCTGGATGCTCTAACCGCCGGATAGAGTGAGAAAAAGACTGCTATGAGGAATGTGGTAATTGACATGGATACTATCGCTTCCAGGGTTATACTGGGATAGATTACTTTTTCTATTCCAAACAACTCCAATCCTGCGGAAAAGCCGGACATGTCCAGTCCGTTTTTTTCAAAGTATTTTACACAAGAGATGCCGATTATATTTCCCGCGACAAGGGAAACAAGGGCGAGAAAAAAAGATTCCAACGCCACCATGGCTACTATCTGCCATCTTCTTGTACCAATGGCGAGCATGATGCCGATCTCTCTGTAACGCTCATTCACAGCCATAAGGAGAGTGTTTACAATTCCAAAAGCCATGGCTATATAAAATATGACATAGAAAATCACTGTGAACATATCAACAAGTTGGATCATTTTTGTTGTCATGGGTTGCTGCTCTTTCCAGGTCATTGCAGCAAGCTTCTCTTTGTCAATCATACTTCTCATCGCAAGAGCTGATGGTTCAACCTGGTCCATCTTGTTAAAAATTATGCTCACTTCCGTGATCTTTCCAGGCAGGTTGATAAGGCTTTGGGCAGAGGCGAGGGTTATGTAGGCGTTTGACTCGTCATACCCTTCCATTCCCGATTTAAAAATTCCCACAACTCTGAAAAGTTCCGCTCCCACCTCCTGGCTGTCATACTGCTGACTTCTGACAACAAGTTTTTTCCCCAGAACTCGTTTGTAAGGTTCCTTGTTCTTCGGATCATCCGGTTTTTCCCAATACTGGGGGTAGAATTTTTCCGCGAGCCTGGCGCCGATTACAATTCCCCTCTCGTCATCATCCTTTAGCCATCGACCTTGCCTTATTACTGATGGAATGATGGATACTTTGGATTCGGCCGCAGTCTGCGTGCCTACAACATTCAACATGCCCGAGTGCTCCGCGTTGCTGACAAGACCGTTTATTTTCAACCTTGAAGTCCGTCCCTTCAAGCCCGCCATATTGTCAAGCTCTTTGGCAAGTTTTCCGTCAAGAA
>CAYSHR010000652.1:0-2354 GCA_964430795.1 uncultured bacterium | reverse complement strand
CACTTAATTTAGACGCAATGAAAGCGAAGTTAGATAAACTTAATGGAAAGGGAGAAGGAAGAAAGAATTTCTGGAGACCCGAAGAGGGGGAGAGCAATATCCGAATTGTTGCCACTCCAGATGGAGACCCTTTTAAAGAGAAATTTTTCCACTACGGCATCGGAGGCCAGTCCTTTCTTTGCCCAAAGCGAAATTTCGGAGATGATTGTCCCGCGTGCAATTTTGCAAACCAGCTCTGGAACGAGGGAACAGAGGACAGTAAGAGGAGTGCAAAAGAACTCTTTGCAAAACAGAGATTTTTCTCACCAGTGTTGGTCAGGGGCGAAGAGTCTGAAGGTATCCGCGTCTGGGGGTACGGCAAGATGGCATATGAAAAGCTGCTAACTATTGTACTGGATCCAGACTACGGCGACGTTACTGACCCCGAAACTGGCAATGACCTGAAATTGATGTATGGAAAACTCCCCGGAGCCTCTTTCCCGCGTACTGATATTCGTCCTCGCCCACGAAAGACACCTCTTTGCGATGATGCGGTAGGGGGAGAGGAGCGCTGCGCCGAATTACTGGACACTATCCCTAATTTTGACGAAATTTTCGAAAGAAAAACAACAGCTGAGGTTCAATCAATTATGGACCAACATTTAAGCAATGGCGCTGGAAATGTTGATGTTGAAAAGTTCGGCAGTACAAATACGTCCTGTGCTACGGACACTACCGGCGACACTGTTGAGGCAGCATTTAATGATCTGCTAAATGCGTAAAGGAGCAAGATTTAAAAATGCCCAAAGTCACTAAGCTGAAGAAAGGCGCCTTAGATATAGCCTCTATTCGTAAAATTATTAATAAAAAAGCAGGAAGGGAAGTTGCTCACTCACTTCGGGATAATAACCCAACTGAAGTGAGTGAGTGGGTCCCCACCGGGTCCCGATGGTTGGATTCAATTATTTGTAAAGGAAAATTAGCTGGAATTCCAATCGGCAAAATTTCAGAGATCGCTGGTCTGGAGGCTACCGGAAAGTCCTTTATGGCGGCACAAGTAGCGGGAAATGCCCAGAAGATGGGTATAGACGTGGTTTATTTTGACTCAGAATCAGCGCTGGACCCAAGCTTTCTTGAAAGGGCCGGATGTGACCTTGAGAGGCTTATGTACGTCCAGGCTGAATCAGTTGAATTCGTACTCGAAACAATTGAAGAACTGCTGGCAACTGGCAATAGGTGGCTGTTTATTTGGGACTCCTTGGCACTAACTCCTTCTATTTCAGATGTAGAGGGGGACTTCAACCCTCAATCATCAATGGCGGTAAAACCAAGAATCTTATCGAAGGGTATGGCTAAATTAACTATCCCAATCGCGGATGCTAATGCAACACTGCTTGTATTAAACCAGCTAAAGACCAATATGGCTGCACGGACACCAGCAGAAGCCATGACAACACCCTATTTTACTCCGGGGGGAAAAGCGATGTCTTATGCTTATTCTTTGAGGGTTTGGCTCACTGCCCGAAAAGCGAAAGCCAGTTTTGTCTTAGATGAAAATGGCTTTCGCATCGGATCTGAAGTTAAAGTGAAATTAGAAAAATCGAGATTCGGAACAGCTGGAAGAACTTGTAACTTTAAAATTTTATGGGGCGACGAGGATATCGGAGTACAGGACGAAGAAAGTTGGTTTGACGCAATACAAGTATCGGACAGATTAAAACAATCAGGCGCCTGGTTCACCTTGGTAAAAAATGACGGAACTGAGGAGAAATTTCAAAGAAAAACTTGGATTAAAAAACTTCAGAAAAAAGATTTCAAAGAAAGCGTCTTGACAATTATTGACGAGGATGTTATAATGAAATTCAAAAATAGAGAGGGAAAAGCCGATGATTTTTATGACACCGAGGATCCACCTGCAGAGTCGTAACTAACACTTAGCCCGGCTTTACGCCGGGTTTTGTTTTTTTTGAGGAGAAAATGAATAAATGAAAAGATTAATGATTGTAGATGCTTATAATCAATTTATAAGAGGGTACATAGTAGACCCCAGTAAAAACAACAATGGTTCCCCCATAGGGGGTATCCGCACATTTGTTAATATTTTAAATAAATTAACAAGAGAGGCCAGACCAGACATGATTGTTCTGGTTTGGGATGGTCAAGGCGGCTCAAAGAAGCGCCGCCAAATGAATAAAAATTATAAATCTGGCCGAAAACCACCAAGAACTAACTGGTCTCAAGTTGGGATGGATGAGGAGGATATCCTAGACAACAAGGTTTGGCAACAAATGAGAGTGGTTGAATACTTTAACCAGACCCCGGTAATTCAGTTTATGGAGCCTCTTGTAGAGGCGTATGTTGTAATATCATATATT
>CAYSHR010000651.1:0-2361 GCA_964430795.1 uncultured bacterium | reverse complement strand
TCACTCCGGTGAACCCCGGATCTGGGTCCGGGGCAGGCTCCGGAGCCCAGACCATCTGTAAGCATTTAAAAAGGCTGGATTCCGGCTTCCGCCGGAATGACACAAAATGGTGTTTCTGACTTTTTACGGGACCATTAAAAATAAAGCGCATAAAAACGATTGCATCCTTTCTTCAAGAAGAAGTTGTCATTTTAGCCGCGCCGCTGGCGGTCTGTCATTTTAACAAAGCGCTAACCTGTTACTCATGTGGAGAGACTGAAAACAATATCTTTCTTTTTTGATTTCATGCAAATATTGTACACCCCAATCACATGCTTGTAAGGAACGTTGTCATCCGGTTCAATAATTATCAGGATATCATGGGGTAGTTGGTTCAGATAGTGCAGGAGATCCGTATATGTAAAAACAACGCGCTCCTGCAAATAGATCTTCATCAGATTATTTTTTCTGACCATTTTTATCTTCAAACTGACTGTTTCCCAGTCCTTTGTTGCATCGGAGTTGCCCTGCCTGCCCATTTGCGGGAGCATATTATTTATCGCCCCTTCAGGCTTTTGAAAGTTGATGGCCAACAGAAAAAATATCATCAGGAGAAAAATAATATCAATAAGCGGCGTCATGTTTACTGAAAAGCGATTTTGGTGATTATTTCTCTGAATCGGATTCTTCATTGCTTGAGTCCTTCTCAAGGGGTATTGGTTCTTCTATACAAGTTGAGAATTCAATTTTGTTAATATGAATCAGTGCGGCTTTAATCATTATCTTTTTAATAACATCGTATGTGACATTTTCATCTGCACGAAGTTGAAACGTGGTGTCTTTAGGGTCTGTAAGTTTGCGCTTAAGAATATCAGCTAAGTTTTCCAGGGTAACTTTTTTCCTTTCTAAAAAGATCTCATCCTGAGATTTTATTGTTAAATGTATTTTTGATCGTTTCTCAATGATGCTCTCTTTGGATTCATCAGCCTTGGGCAGGTTGACATTTTCCAGGTGTATTTCAGAGAAATTGATCATGATGATAAAGAAAATGATGATTAGAAAAACAACATCTATAAGAGGCGTCATATTTACCATGAGTGCCGCCCATGGCCTTTTTCGATGTGTACGCATGCTTATTTCTCTTTCACATCGACTTTAAAGGAAGACATGAGTTGTTCGGCTTCCAGAGATGCTTCTCCGGTATATTCGTCAATACGATTTCTAAAAATTGCATAGAAATACAAGGACGGTATCGCCACAATAAGCCCCATACAAGTGGTGACAAGCGCCTCAAAAATTCCGCCTGCAAGCTGTTTGGGTTCGATAGCACCGGCCATATGCGAGATTTCATTGAAGCAGCGAAGCATGCCGATAACGGTCCCGAGGAGGCCCAGCATTGGTGAGATATTCCCTATAACATTCAAGTGCTCGATTCTGCGAGAAAAGCCGGCGGCAATCGCTTCACTGGCATCCTCCATTGCTTTGATCATTGTCTGGTATCCCCGATGTGATTCATTCAAGCCTGCTATTGCTACCTTTGATATGAATGAGGCCTTGCCATTATCGAGGTTATCAACTTCTTTGATTTTGCGGTCTTTAATCAAATCTTTGAGAACCGTCATGTCCTTGGGGGGGACTATTTTTGATTTCCGAATAGTAAAAGAGTAATCAATGATGAGTCCCATAGATATGACGGACAGAACAATAATCAAATATCCAACAACGCCTCCCTTTTTAATGAGACCGAACAGGCTCAGTTCTTCGCTTTTTCCACCTGTAGCAGTGGCATTTTCCTCAGACAAAGAAGGTCCTCCAGCCGCACCAATTTCAAGAGAGATGCTGTTTTCCAGTTCATCACCCGCATAAGAAGCCCCAAAAGGAAGAACTGATGCTGCAAGGATAAAGACCATGAGAGTAATAAATCGTTTTTTGTTATTCATATTGATTATCTCCTTGTTATTTTAAGAAAAACTAACAGACGGTGTTTAAATGTTTTTTCATTGCAGTTGTCAATTTACAAACCTCCGTGCCTTGGTGTCTTGGTGGCTGAATCATTTCCGAATATCTACAGATTCTTCATAAATTCATCCAGGTACATCTCCCATCTGCCCCCGAAAACAAGCACGATCATTCCTTTGATCACGGTTTCTTCATCAAACAATCGTGCACATTCTCCTCCTCCAATTTCGGCGAATCTTCTAAATTCCTCCATTACCGTTTGATCATCTTCATGCATTTCTCTAAAATACCTCGGATCTCTGGTATCCAGAGCTGCAAACCGTCCCCCCATTTCTACCCTGAATTTGTCAATCAAATCTATGACTTTAGAAACACCACCTGTCCGGGGTGGGGCGTCACCGATGAGGAGAATTATTTTTTTTG
>CAYSHR010000650.1:0-2368 GCA_964430795.1 uncultured bacterium | reverse complement strand
CGTGAAAAAGGATCTCATCAATATGAAGAAGATCGGAAAACATTATGCTTATTATGCCCGCCAATAGCAATGATTAAGTATTATGACCCTATTTACCAGGCATGGAAATTAAAACCGATCCGTTATTCATAGGATTTATTGAAGGACGTAACCTTTCTAAGAGATCCCGCCAAGCATCGAGTAGGGGTCTTGGGCTTTTTCTCAAATATTATTCTGACGAAAAATGTAAGGACGTCGATTTATCCACCTTAATTGAAATGGTAAAGGAAGAACTTAGGAAAGACATCTCGGAAAGGGGGCAAATAGAACAGGATTGGGTAGGTTTTGCACGATGGTTGGAGAAAGGCGGGGAGTTCGCCCCTGGATCGATTAAGTTATATGCTGCTATGGTACGTTCTTTTCTGGTTTTCAATTTCTACCCCTTTACCGGGAGGTCCAAGCTCCCCCAATCAATCAGAACAGGATCAGAAAAACAGGTAAATAGAAAATTCAACTATCGACCAAGGGATGTTAAAAAGCTCCTTGACGTTGCTACAAGCCTTCGAGACAGGGCGATCATACTTACTATCTTTCAGAGCGGCATGGACCTTAGTACCGCCTTATCTCTCAATATCAGCCATGTGCAAGATGAGCTTGATAAAAGTAGAATCCCCCTGCTCATCCATTTGGAGCGTAAGAAATCAAATACTTTATATCGAACTTGTTTGGGTGTCGATGCGGTAGAGGCGATAAAATTGTATCTCCGTGAGAGATCCTTACCTCGGTATCGTTGTAAGGTTTGCTCCCATACACGAACAAGAAAACGTCGGCACTGTGATTTACCAAAGTGCAACGGTGAGGTTGAGGAATTTACAGAAGAACTAACGTATGATTCCCCCCTCTTCATCCAGACCCGCAACAAAAGGCTTTCAGGGGAGGAACTTATGGCCGTTCTTCGTCAGTATGTCACCCACTCCGCCATTCTCTCAAGGGAACGAATTAAACGAGCAACCAAGAATCCAGCTGGAACTCATGCCCTACGTTCCGCTATGAGTTCGATCCTTCAATTCCATGGAGTAAATCAGGAGATCATTAACGGATTCCTTGGGCACCGTGTACCCTACGACAGCGCGTATTCTCGCCTCGGGGATGAGGAATTACGAACGATATATTCAGACGTGGAAGAACATCTATCGGTCACAGGGGCAACGGATACCGGGGAGATGGCTGAACGTGTGAAGGAGCTTGAAGCCGATGTGGAATTTTTAAAAAAGGAATTAGCAGGAATGAAAAGCTCCCACCCTGTTCCATGATAACACGAGAGAAAAATTATTCAATAAATGTTAAATATATCCTTCCGACAAAGTTAGTATCAATAAGGGAGCGGACAATAAGACAAATTTTCAAACAAACATAAATATAACCTATTTATTATTACATTCCCTTTCAATGTTGGTACGACGGGGCAGGAGCGGAAAAACATGGCCAGTGACAACTTTAGACAAAGTTTTAATAGTAGCAATAGTATGCTTTCTCTATCAGAAAACAGTCCCCATTCGCCAGGGTTTACAGATCGGAACGAAACCCCATCCGGCACGAAAAAACAAAGGACTCCAGGACGTGATATATTGGAAAAAGCCAAAGAAATAAAAACGTATGAGATCCCTCTTCCAAAGGATTTTTTATTTGTCGATGTGGATCGATCCAAAGATAAGATAAGGATACGAGTAGGTTAGTTTTGATTTTTGCGTTTGCGAATTGCCGTAATTGTAACCAACAGAAGGGTGGTGGCGACAGTAAACCCAGGGATGAAATCATCTGTAGATACGTACATAGTAAAAAAAGATTGTTATTTGTTTCCCCAATGAATGACCTTTTTATCGAATTTCCTCATTTCCAATACTCCATCATCCCCATAACGTATTATTATTTGGTCCCCCTCCTCCACATCTAGATGTTTTGCCATTTTCGGTGAGATTTGAATTCTCTTTTGTGATACAATATTCAAAATCGTGAAATCCCCATAGTCAACGTTTTTTTTAGGCATTTTCATCTATTATTAATAAAGGTATTAATAATTTGTTCCAAAAGCAACCACCACCCAAAAAGCATATTAACCCTAAACAGCATGCAGTACCCATGGACGGTAAAAATGTAGTACAAAAACCATTGCAAATACTTGGCCAGCTTGCGTTCTATCACATATTCACGGTGCTCGGTCCGGGGGATGGGATTTTTCTTACAGTTTGTCCGTCCACACATTCCCCGGGCCTTCACACAATTAGAGGGGGGTATTAATGACTCCAGACATGTTGAAATTCATCTTAGATCATCCTGGTTATCTTGAAAAGAAAATCAAAGGCGACGATCCGTTCATGCGAGAACTCGC
>CAYSHR010000649.1:0-2370 GCA_964430795.1 uncultured bacterium | reverse complement strand
CCCTCGCTGGCCCATGTTCGGGGCAAGGAGATGGAGAGGGTTGCCGAGCTTTATAATGCCCAGTTGCAACATGAATGGTATTTCAACGCGCCATTGCCTGGATCGAGCTTTCCTAAAAGAGACCGGATCGCAAAGATGTGGAAAGATCATAAAGACCCGGTTCCTCTTTGCGCGAAGGCTATCAGAAAATTCAAACCTGACATGCTTTTTACCTTCAACCCGGATCGGGGATTTACCGGCCATCCTGAACACCAATTGGCTTCAAGGTTTGTAACCGCCGGCATAAGAATGGCTGCTGACCCAAAGGAAAAACTGGGTGGTTTGCCTGCCCATAAAACGGAACATGTATATTATGGGACCAATAAATTATTTCTTTATAAGCTGTTTGGCAAAGTGGACCCAGGTCCCATAACTGAAGTTTTTGACGCGAGCCGGCCATGTATAAAGGGCAAGCCCTGCTACCAGGTAATGGCCGAGTTCACCTTGCCTCATAAAACACAAAATGACATGAAGGCGATAAGAGAAATCTCTTTTCTTTTAAAGAAAAATTATCTTTATAAAGTTAATCCCTATGTTGAAATCAGGGATCCTTACGAAAAAGTTTAAGGATGTATAAGATCAACTTCTACTTCTTTTCCAATTGCCATACCAGAGCATGGCCTGAAGAACGCGGATGGCTTTTTCCGGGGTGGGATATGCCACAACCATGTTGTTATCAATGGGAATGGCGTAGTTCAGCTTTTCCGCGTGAGACACTGTAAGCACAGGGAGATTGTATTTTTGAATGGCTTTTCCAATATATCGTAATTGGGTAGCCTCAAGTTTAGCCGCTTTACTAATTGCCGTCTGAACTATATTTACATCAAATGATGGATCAATAGCACGAGCCGCGGTAACCAATCTGATAATAAATTGTGATGCCCCAAGCCCCCCTAAAGCCAGAACAGCGTCAAATTCGCCACATTCGGCCAGAGATGAAATGGCGTTGCCGTAAAGCCTGGCGTCAAAAGTCCCCACAAGATCAATAGGATTTTGCTTACTCCAATAAGCAGGTAGATGTTTACTCAATTCATCAATGACATTTTGAGGTAGATCAGGAAGTTCAAATCCTCTCTCATTGCATTCATCAGAGGCGATAACTCCCCACCCGCCACCTAAGGTTAAAATGCCCACCCGGTTTCCTTTTGGTAAAGGCAAGTGTTCAAAGGCCACCGAAAAATCGATCAGCTCAGTGGGGTTCTTCGCGATAATTACTCCTGCCTGCTGTAGAGCGCCAAGGGATACTTCCCGTTGCCCGGCAAGGGAACCGGTGTGGCTGGCCGCGGCTTTTGATCCCCCTTGAGTCCTTCCCCCTTTGAGAGCGATTACAGGTTTATCCTTGCTTACTTTAGAGGCTACATCAACGAGCCGGCGCCCTTGATGAACTGACTCGAAATAGACCAGTATGACTTTTGTGGTCTTGTCCTGATGGAGGTATTTAAGAAGATCAACCATCCCGACATCAGCTTCATTTCCGCTGCCGATGAACTTGCTGATTCCTATCCCCATATTTTCAGCCCAGTTAACCACCTGGTCACCCAGGTTGCCGCTCTGGCTTATCATGCTTATATAGCCTGTAGGAGGGCGGACCTGGCTTGCTGTAAAAGCCAAACTATGGTGAGTATTTATAAGGCCCATGGTATTTGGGCCGATCATGCGAATCCCCGCGGCTTTGACTTTATTCGCGATTCGGCTTTCAATTTCTTTCCCTTGTTCGCCGACTTCGGAAAAGCCGCTTGTGATAAGCACCATGCCGCCAACGCCCTTTTCAACGCATTGATCAACAATGGTTTCGCAATGAGCAACAGGTACAGCCACTACCGCCAAGTCGATATTCTCATTAATATCAAGAAGGCTTTTGTAACACTCGCGCCCGAGAATAGTTTTCTCTTTTTTGTTTACTGGGAATATGGCACCTTTGTATCCACATTTTATCATAGATGCCATGAGGAAATTTCCCCACTTATAAATGTTTGGACTGGCGCCGACAATGGCGACATTTTCAGGATAAAATATGGGGTCAAATTGAGATTTAATCTTGTTCATGTTTCCCATCCAAAAAGGTATAAACCGGTTTATATCAACATAGAAAGAAAGAAAAGAATTAAATCTCATTTTCCGGTCCATTCTTCTTCTTGACACAATCAGGCGCGATTGCTATTTTTTGGCCTCTTTTTAACGGGCAAAAAAGAACATAGGCGTCTAAATGAGTTATCTAGAAAAGATCCTCAGCTTTTACGATTACTGGATTCCCTTTCTTCTGGAGATCAATAAGGTATTGGAAAAGATACCCATGCCAAACGCTACTTTGAGCTTGCCTCTCCAGTTTGT
>CAYSHR010000648.1:0-2379 GCA_964430795.1 uncultured bacterium | reverse complement strand
ATTGTGTAACGGCTTTAACGCCGGTTGATTGAGGAAATATAAATATCTGGGATATATTGGTAACTGAGGCAAAACTGAGATACCCGGAGATTCCTGAGAATATATTAAACCATATTCTTCATTGCTATGGTTCCTCCTATGAAAATGTACTCAAAAGAATTAGAGATAATCCTACGCTGGCTGAAAAAATTTCCCCTGATTCCGATTCGATTAAATCCCAGGTTGTTTACGCTGTGGAAAAAGAGATGGCCATGACTTTGGAAGATGTCATCTTAAGAAGAACTGATATCGCCCTTACTGGAAAGATAAATAAGGGCGAACTTCAAGACATCGGAAAATTAATGGGTGAATTACTTTCCTGGGATGAGAGACAGGTTGAGAACGAAATAGGATCAGCCTGGAACCTTTTGGTTAAAAAAAACATAAAAAAGATTGAAAAATAGGGGAAGATGTGAATTTATTCTCAAAAACATATATCTAGATAATTTAACATAATATATATTATGAACATAGTCTATATGTTTATTTTCCTATAAAACAGTCTTATTTATCATGATAATTGCTTGAATTAGATTGGCGACGGCATAAATCTGCTTGGCGCCATTTTGTATACCATGGCTGAATTAGTCAGGAAATATATTTCATCATTCTCTCTTACCAATTCCGACGATATTCCATAGCCCGGGAGATATTTCCAGAGAACCTTTCCGTTATCAATATCCAATGCGTATAAAAAACCCGAGCTACTGGCTGTAACAAGGAAATTCCTAAACAATACAGGCGCCGTGGCTACTCTCAGTTTAACTCTGAATTTTGGTGTAGCGCTCTTAATAGCGTCATGCTCCCTGATGTCCATATCCCAGATTTTTTTTCCATTCTTTCTATCCAGGCAAAAGACAAATCCGTCGTTTGTGCTGAAATATATTCTTTTTGAGGCAAGTTTAACCTTGCTTATCCCGCCCCTTGAGAATTTCCATTTAATCTCACCGTTTTCTTTAGAAAGGCAATATAAGGCATCTCCGAATCCAGCGATATAAATGCTCTCTTTTGACAAAACCGGAGAAGCATCGACATCGAGAAAACCATCAGTCTTGTTTATCACAGGAAATTTCCAAACTTCGCGACCACGCTCAATGTCCACAGCAACAATATATCCGTCGGCCAGACCGGCATATACAACTTTTCCATCAGTAACCGGAGTAGAGACGCCTCTTATTGAGAATCCTTCAGGTAAAGCCCTTTTATGGGTCCAAATCCATTTTCCATCGTCCGCGCCAATGGCGTATATTCTATTGTAAGTAGTAGTAAACAAAGCGATATTATTGTGTATAGCAATTCTACCCATGATCTCACCCTGAACTTTATATGCCCAGTTTGCCAGACCATTTTTCTGATTTAATGAGTAAATATTTCCATCTGAATCACCGAATAAAACGTCTTTTCCAAAGATTGCCGGAACTGATTCAATTCCACCAAAAGCTTTGAATTTCCAGATTATTTTACCATGTTGCCTGTCTAAGCAATAGAGATCGCCTTTACTGCTTCCAATAAAAACACGATTTTTATAAATAACGGGGGCGCCATTTTCAACCGGACTGAAGGTATCTCTTTTGACGCCGTGCAAAGGAGAAACCCATTTGATTTTTAAAGGCAGGTAAAGAGGTTGAGGCAATTCTTTAGGCGCTACGCCTGCCTGGTCATCAAAAATAACTGAGTCGATATCGACATTCCCGGCATTTTCAAGGGTTTTGCAGGAGTTAAAGCATATTATTATAGTTATAAGGATAATTATCTGTATTATTAGTGCTTTTGTGTTTTTCATTAATTGTCCAAATCAAGTGCCTGCTTCAAGCTTAGTTATAATTTTCTGCACCATAAATGTTGTTCTTGACATAGGAAAATCAGCAACCAGGGTTTTGTACAATTCAAGGGCTTTGGAATTATTCTCCTTGGCCTGGTAGAGTCTAGCCGCGTTAAAAAGCCCTCTTTCTCTAAAAGCCTTATTCTCAGGTATGATCATTCTTTCAAAAGCCATAAGGGCGCCCTCAATATCCCCTGCCCTTTCATTTGAAAAAGCAAGCCCCTCAAGAGCAAGATTTACAAAATTGCCTTTTTTATCATCATTGACTTTATCAATATAGGATTCAAACTTTAATCCAGCGGTTTTGTAATCGCCTAATTCATAATAACAATTCCCTGAATAGAACAACCCGAGCAAACCAAGCTTTGTGCGGGGATATTTTTCATAAACTTCATCGAACATTACCGCTGTTTCTTCCCATTTTGTTTCCTTATCGTTAAACTTTTTGACATATTTTAATCTTGGGTCCTCTTTGTTGGTATTCTTGTCTATGACCACCCCTCTATAATATTCCAAGG
>CAYSHR010000647.1:0-2384 GCA_964430795.1 uncultured bacterium | reverse complement strand
CTTCTTTTTCGAATCCCCGGACCTCCTTGGGAGAAACTCTCATCCGTTCTGCTACTTCTTCGACCATGATCTCATCCACGTAAGAATACCCTAGCCTTTTTGCCAATCTATCTCCCAGCGTTCTCCCCCCAGCTCCAAACTTCCTTGATATTGTAATGGTCGCCATCTGTAGTGTAACCTCCTCGGTTCCTAATCCGGGCAAATGTTTTATTGTTTAAGACATATCAAATACCAGATAAAAATGAAAGTTTTTTATTTGATTACTTGTTGATCAGTAATGTATGGTTAGCATAATTATTTTAAAAAACTTCTATATATTTTATGAAATAACCACTAATATTAACCCAATGGTTTAAGCTTTGTCTTCAGATAAACAGAAGTTATTCATTACGCAAACCTATTCCCCCAAAGTATCAAGCAAGGCCAGCCTCAAGGTGTTAAGGCCGGTGATTGCGCCGCGTTGCTGGAGAATGTGGAGATCTCCGCCCATTTTCCAGGAAAGGCCCCTTTCAATCCCCTCCCCTGCTGTCGCAACATAGTATTCCAGTGCATACTCCTGTCGTTTTTTCTTTGGAAAACCTAAGATAGCAAGGCCAGCTCCCGCCCGGCATATATCCCTTACTTTTTGGGCAAGGGCCAGTGCGGCTTCTCCTCCCAGCGGCATGTTGTCTTGGCCCAGCCATTTAATCACCCGCTTTTCATCAGGTATGACCAGGCTTTCCACCAAACAGGATGAAGGAAGGCTATGAAATTTTTGAGCGGCAAATCCGCCTGAAGAGGTCTCCAGAATGGCAAGGGTTAACCCATTTTTCGCCAGCAAGGAATCAATCACTCCTTCAAGGCTGTCCTGGTCTTGCCCGTAAATATTTTTGCCTAATCTGGACCGAATCTCCTCTGCAACGGGTCCAATGCGCGCATGGGCCTCTTGCGCATCTTTGGCCCTGGTGGAGATTCGGATCTTGATTTCTCCCATAGAAGCCAAAAGGCCCACCTCCGGATCCCGGCCGGGGGTCATAAGATCACCTATCAGACTGTCCACTTTGCTTTCACTAATGCCGACTGCCTTTAGAACAAGATAAGTAAGACTATGATCACCCAGGTTAAATCTTTGTCGAAGCCAGGGCATCACTTCCCGGCTCAAAAGGTACTCAAGTTCTTTTGGAACCCCGGGAAGGCATATGATGGGTTTTCCATCCACCTTTTTAATAAATGCGGGGGCAGTACCAACAGGGTTCGGAATAGCCTGGCCGCCTTCAGGCACGAAGGCCTGGCGACGGTTGTTTTCCGGCATGGAATAACCATAACGACGAAAAACCTGGTCGATCCGGTCCATCAGATCCTGTCTGAATTCCAGATCCACGCCTGCTGATCGGGCCACGGCCTCTCGGGTTACATCATCAAGGGTGGGACCAAGACCTCCTGTTGTTATTACCATGTCACACCTTTCGACCGCGCGCCTGACCACCTGCTCTATTTCTTCCACCCTGTCACCCACGGCTGTCCGAAAACGGATCGTCACGCCCGTTCGGCCCAACTCCCGGGCCAGGTACATGGTATTTGTGTCCATGATCTGGCCTAAGAGGAGTTCACTCCCGATGGTGATGATTTCACAGTCGGGTGAATCGGATGAGCTTTTCATTGAGGATGGTTTATTAGTCGAAAATGGCATGGGTATAAGCACAATTGAGCGAAAGACTCAATTGGTAGTTGCTCAGGTTCCAGCGAACAACTCCGGCTGTCCCCCTGTGTGAATGAAAAGGAATGTTTCTGGATGGAAACATATTAATGGTAAGGAGATAAGAGAATCGCTTAATTATTCATATATTAATGTAGATCTGCGCTTTTTTTCTCGTTTTCCTATTGCCACGCCGATCATAAATCCACAGAGTAGCACCAATGCCCCCATACCAAACCATATATGCCTTTGGGAAGACTTTAACCTGTCGTTTTCTCTGGTCAACGTTTCAACATCACTTTGGCTGGTTTCAAGTGTTGCAAGTGTTTCATCATGCTCTGTTTTCAGTTTCAAATAATTGGCAGATCCCCTTTTCAGGTTCTTATATTCATTCTGCAGCTTATTAAGGGCCATGATATTCTTTTTCAGTTCTCTGGCGCCTCCCTGCTCCCGGTCGGTCGTTTCATTCCATTGTTTTTCAACACGGGCCAGCTTTTCCTTGAGAAGGCCATTTTCCTGTCTAAGAGACCTGGCTTGATTTTCCCATGGCTGACGTGTGATCAAATAGCGGCTCCTAATCCAACCTACCATGGTGCCCTGCTTACGTTTTGGAATGCGAACACGGCTCCAATCGCCTTGAGACTCCAGAACTTCCACAGATTGACCTGAATGAGGCATTGCAATAACCCTGTTTTGATTGCTGGGCCCC
>CAYSHR010000646.1:0-2384 GCA_964430795.1 uncultured bacterium | reverse complement strand
GATGACGACCTCCTGGCCAATTCAGTTTTCCTCTCAAAGCATGGAAGCCGAAATAATCTTTATGGTGTAAAAAAAGGAGATACTCTCTGGAGCGTAGCTCTGGCCAATAATGTTAAAATAGCCGACCTGTGCCAGTGGAACGATATCACCTTCAGGACAAAGCTTGAAGCCGGGCAGAAGCTCTTTATCCTAAAGAAGCCCGCCCTTTATGCCGTGGCTTCGGATCTGGCCATCACCAGTGATATGCTCGGCCTTACCCCGGATTTCAACTCCATGACCTTTTCAGAGCGCCTTTTTTCCATCTGGCATGGATATACCTGGACTACTGTTAAGAACTTCTTTACCTACATGATTTGGACATGAAGCAAAGGGCGAGACGATTTCTGTTACTTGTTGTCATGACTTGTTTCCTTTTCCCGCCGGCTGCCAAGGCAAGCTCAAAGGACTTACTTTTTCCTTTAAAATATCATAAAAGCATCTCCGCGACTTTTGGCGAATACCGTATGGGGCACCCTCACGCCGGCATCGATCTTTCCACCGGTCTCCAAAACAACAGGCTTGTTCTGGCCGCGGAATCCGGAGAGGTTATCAGAATTAAGATTTCATACTTTGGATATGGGAAAGTTATTTACCAAAGAACAAAAGATGGGCGGATCCTTGTTTACGCCCACCTTAACGGTTTTGCGCCAAAACTTGACAAGGTAGTAAAGAAAATTCAGAAAAAGACAGGCAAGTATACTCTGAGTCGTTTCTTCTCTCCCGGTGAATTGCCGGTTAAACGGGGTGAGAAACTGGGATATTCAGGAGACACCGGAACCGATGTTCCTCATCTGCATTTTGAAGTCAGGGACAGCAGTAACATTACCCTTAACCCTTTAAAAAACGGCATTTCCATACCGGATAATATTTCACCCGCCATTTTAAAACTCCACGTGATTCCTTTGGAATATAATGGTCATATCAATGGCGGATGGCATGGAAAAATTCTCTCCTTTAAACAGAACGGCCAGAACTCATATACACTGGAGGAGCCTGTTCGCATCGGCGGCAGGATCGGCCTTTCGGTCAAGATTACCGACTACGCCAATAACACGCCGCGCCTTTTAAACCCATATAGAATTGAGTTTCAGATAAACGGCGAAAGAAAGTTTCTGATCCGGTATGACAGGTTCAATTACGGCGATAGAGGAGTATCCGAACTCGATTATATCTATCGCCTTAAAGAGAATCGCATGGGCTCCTTCCATAGATTATACCGGCTGCACAGAAGAACGGTTTTTCACCCTGAAAATCTTACCGGCGACATATCCAAGCTGCAACCCGGGCAATATAACGGAACAATTATCGCCACCGACGCCAACGGAAACATATCCAGGGCGGATTTCAAACTGGTAGTCAACCTGCCTCCGAAAATCGAGTCACTGGATTTTGTCAAGGTTGAGAATAATATTAAAATCCGAATCAAGGCTTCCGACCAGGACGGGCAGGTTACCAGAGTTTCTCTTTCCAGATTAGTAGGTAAAGACTGGGTGCAGGTTCCGGCTCCGGCTCTTGGAAAGGGAATTTACGAAGCCATAATAGGGGTGCCCGTTGAAATGGCGAAATTCAAAGCCGTTGCCACAGACGACCACAGCGAAAAATCGGCTGTATACAACACCGCCTTCTCTCCCATGGCGCCCAAAGAACCTGCCGGCGAGGTGGATGCCCGGTATTCTTTTGACCTTCGTGAATCGGTGGTCTCTTTGTTGCTTTTAAGGAGCATGGGTTTCAGCTATTCGCCGGATATCGAGGTAACCCTTGATCCATTGCCAAAATCGGAAGAAAGGAACCTGGACTACGTCATTTACCAGGAGACCACCGCCATCAGAATAAATGCCCAGATCCCAAAAGGATGGAAAGGCGGCGTCATACGGTTTTCCGGCATATTTAAAAGCTCTCAGGGAGTCCCCTATTCAGGCAAATGGGAATTGCCTATACAGATGGTGTTGACAAAAGGAAACATTCTCAGATCAGCCGATGGAAAAGCAAAAATGATTTTCCCGGTAAATGGCGCCTATTCGGATTTTCCATGCCTGACCAATGTTGAAAAGCCGCGAATACCTGATTATATGGAGAAGATCACGCCCCTTTATTCTTTTTCTGAAATCTGGAAACCAATAAGAAAGCGGCCGCGAATATCCATCCAAATACCCGATGGAACCCCCAAAATCCACGAAGTTGGGATTTATTTAAACGACAGGGGCGTCTGGTGGTATATGGGCAATGATCGCCAAAGGGGACATATGACGGCTCTGGTTAATCACCTTGGCGCCTTTGCCCTAATGAGAGATACATCCCCTCCCGTCATAGGCGACATTACACCAATGGGGGTAGTGTCAAAGATG
>CAYSHR010000645.1:0-2388 GCA_964430795.1 uncultured bacterium | reverse complement strand
CCTGACGTCTTTCTCTTTGCCAATCTTGGCGCTGTACAACTCAATTATGGTTACGGCTCTACAGAATGCCGAAAATGTGTTGATATGATTGAGGCTGACGCGTTGATGCTTCACATGAATCCCCTTCAGGAAGCTCTAAAGGGCGACGGCAATACAAATTTTAAAGACCTCGCCTCAAAAATAGCCAAGGTGAAATCCGAAGTGAATTTTCCTCTATTTGCCAGAGAGGTTTGCAACGGCATAAGCCAAAGGGCGGCCGCACTTCTGATAAAGGCGGGGATAGACGGCATTGACGCCGTTGGCGCCGGAGGTACAAGCTGGATGATCGTTGAAGGTCTGATGGCCGGCTCAAAAAGAAGAAGAGATATCGCCCGGACCTTTGGAGAGTTCGGTATTCCCACCGCTGACAGCGTTTTAAATGTTCGCAAGGTCAATAAGGACCTGCCCCTCATTGCCACTGGCGGAATCCGAAACGGCCGGGATGTGGCTAAGGCTCTTGCCCTTGGCGCCGACATGGCGAGCATCGCCAACCCCCTGCTTAAAGCCGCGCTTGTATCATCGGAAAAAGTTGAGGACGTGCTCTACCGATTCATGGAAGAACTCAAAATCATGCTCTTTGTCATTGGCGTAAAAAGCATAAAAGAGTTGAAAAAGGCCGACTGCTTAAATTCAGGGAAATAAAAAAGGGCGGCGGGTGAATTACGAATTCGGAAAACCCCTTATCCGTCATTCAGCACCCCTGAAAAAGCCAGGAGCAGGCTTTGATGGGGAATGGAATAGGGAATTACTTGATATAAGCCGGATTCCCGCCTTTGAGGCTGTCGATTTCGAGAACGCCTGAGAATTCCACCACAATAAACGACACAGTAGGGACTGAATATGTTCACATGGCACCTATTTTGGATGGCCAGGGCAAAGAAAAAGAAGAAAATTTCAATCCGCGTCACGCACGCAACGGACATTGCCTTCTAAAAAAGCGTTATAGCTGTATACGGCTGCAAGGCTGAAATGGACACCCCAGGCATCATCATATTTTGTGATCTCAGATGATGACCAATAAAAACAGCATTCACCATCAAGTTCAGCGGGCCAGTAAAGTCCAATGGAACCAGGACCGCCAAAACCCGAGCAACCTTTGCATAAGCTATCCCAGCAACTTGAATTTACTTTCATACAAGAGTCGGTTACACCACAAGAGCCGTCGGTTTCAGTTTTCGGGCATCCGCGGATCAACGTGCGAAGCTCAGAGATGGAAGGCAACCGCCAATCGTTGTATCCTCCACAATTAAGTTTTTGGCAGTAACTTTTCGCATCGATCCATCTATGTTTAGCCTTCCCCACATCCAGACCATTCTGCCACATTAGTCCGGAGGATAAATCGGTCCCCACATGGCCGATGGAATCGTCGTCGTCTCCATCTTCAGCTTCTGAACCGCAATTAATACAGTAAATTAAAATTATTAATATACAAATAAAAGGAGTTATTATTGATTTCATTATTATCTCCTTTAGAGCTAGAACATCAAAAGCTTATTTTTTTATACGTTTTGATATGTGAAAAGTGACCAGGACGATAATGGCCATCATCAAAAATAATCCGCCGTCTTGTTTTCCTCTACACGGTTTTGTTGAACACCCTCCACATCCCTCCACTTCTTTATCCTTCTCGTTGTAATTAAAAGTTTCACAATCTTGGGGATCAGAAGAGACACTGATATCTTCCCAGGCAGAAAAATGATTCGTTATTTCATACCAAGGAGAATGTATATTGGTCTCCAACTCGTAAACATGATATCCAAATGGCAGAACGTTTTTATCAACTATAAGGTATTCATGTTCGTCTATTTTCTCACTTTTATAAAAAGGTCTGTCGTCAACAACTTTCACGGTATTGCGAGAACTGCTTCTTATTATTGTCATCCTCTCATATTCTTCATGACAAATGGGATCGAAAATGATTTTTATGTAAACATCATGGCATTTTTGAGTGCATTTGAACGTCTCAGGGCAGATGTTTGGCGGGTCGTTTGCAAAAGCGATGTTTTTAAAAATAAATAATAGCATCATCGATAACAACAATATGCAATTTTTCATAAAATGCCTTCCGTTTCTGTATTCCGGGGACACAATACTTATCTCTCCTTCTTTGTACAAGGACCATCCAGTCCCATTCAAATTATACCATGTCACATTTGTTTTTGATAACGATAAATTTTTTATCCCCTTTATCAATCCCGCACTTTTTATGACTCCCTGAAATTATAGGGAAACCAATAGAAGGGCACCGGGTTGGCCCAGGTACAAAAACTATATGGCAGGAAATGAATATGTGTGCATGGCACCTATTTTGGATTAAAGGAAAGTAAAATGGATGGCCAGGACAAAGAT
>CAYSHR010000644.1:0-2393 GCA_964430795.1 uncultured bacterium | reverse complement strand
CATAGAAGTTCCGGTTTCAGACGCCGGGTCCGGAATATATGGAGGAGGCATCGACTTTAAACTCAATGGAAAACGAAAGATTGTTGAATATCACCCCTATCACAAATGGATACAATATACGCCGGAAAAACCTCTGCCTGTTGGCACCCATAAAGTGGTGGTCACCATAAAAGACAGAGCAGGGCACACAAGCACCCGATCAGGATCATTTACCATCAGCAGATAACCCGCCTTCGGGAGTGGTGTGAGACCCCGGCGAGCCGCCGCCTGCAATAAACTTACCCACCATGTATTAATAAAAAGTGAGTTATCAAAAAGGGGGAGAAAAAAATTTTATTTCGTCAAAAACAAAAGAGACATGGTGTAATCTGAATATGCTTGGATGGCGCCTGTTCTGAGTCGGCATCTTTCCATGCTATAATGGCCTGTGGAAATCTCGCTGCCTTGGTGAACCGGACTGAAATCCGGCACGGCTAATTCCTTCACCTTTAATTTTTTATTCGAAAATCGGGGTTATAAACGGAATTTTCCGGCAAATTCGGCGCCAGGCTATACCTGCAATACTCCACCAGCCCCAGCTTTCTGATTATGGACAATGAGGGTAGGTGGGTCTCATTTGTTATGGCCATTGCCTTTTGCCCTTTTTCATTAATATGGGCAACCAGAGCGGCGGCGCATCGCGTGCCATGATTTTGGTTTCGATATCCATCATGGACCCAATAACCGATATTCGCGTATCTGTGACTAAAAGAACAGACCATGGAACAAGCAACGATTTCGTTATCTTTGACAATCCCAAACATTGGAAAGCAAGCAAGGGCGTTATCCAAACTTCCAAACTTTTCCCAAAGCCATCTCGCGTTATTGTCCACCATGTGAAAAAGGGCGGGTTCGTAGCGGATTATCTTTTCCGCCAGTTTTTCAGTTGGCTGTAAATATCCCTTTTGCGCGAAGATTACCTCCTCCAATGGCGTGCCGTAACCGAGCTTTACAGAGAGCCTTCTTATGAGTTTGCTTTGTCCGGATAAGGCGCCCGCGGGCTTTAACTGTTTAATAAGACTGATCCAATCGACTTTTCTTTCATCTTTTAATGTTCTTAAAAAACAGGTGGATTCTTTTGAATCAGTTACCGCAATCAAAGCGGCCGGGTCTTTAGGATCATCCAGGAAAAATCCGCCTTTATTTTTGGCTGCGAAAAAGAAAATCTGTTCGTTATACGGAGAATCGTCAAGAAGCTTTTCCAGTTTTTTTACAAGGTCATTTTTTCTCATGGTTATCGCGCCTGTTTATTGTCAATCAATGATTGGGGCATATCATTAGGGAGCCTGCTCTACTGGTCAAAAGGATCGGTTTCCCCACCAAGGTATACAGGGTCTTTGCAACATCTGAAACCGTCGTCGCAAAAAGCGTCTTCATATTGTGGGATATGAGTGTGTCTTGAAAAACAGGACTGCCCATATTCTGCTCGCCAGGCTGTTCCGCCTCTTACAACCGAGGCGCCATCAGCCTTGTTGTCAACCCATTCGGATACATTTCCATTCAGGTCGAAAATACCGAATTTATTAACGCATCCCGGATGACTTCCGGCGGGAGAGATCAGCCCGCAATTTCCAGGCATTACGCTGTTGGTGTTGCATCTCCATGGATGAAAAATATCGCCATATGAATAAGGGGCGCCTTCGGACCCCGCGCAGGCAAGTTCCCATTCGTCTTCTTTGCAAAGTCTTTTTCCTTTTTCCTTACAAAGAGACTTGGCTTTTTCAACAGTTATATGAGTTGTCGGCAATTCAAACTTTATATTTGGATACTCATATATGTCCATACAAAAAGCTTTTACCCGCCTGGGATCATCTCCCTTAATCGGCTTCATTCCATTTTTATATTTCCATATTGTCGCGATTGAACCCGCGAAAACTATAGCCATATTCATTGGGCATCTGTAGTGATTGATTTTTTCCAACTCATCAGGAGGAAGGCGCATAATATCAAAAGGGTGATTGACATTCTCTATCTTGTTTGAAAAGAAAAAAAATGTCTTTCCAGGAAAATCATTGGTTTTGTTCATGTCCAACAAGAAGAAATATAAACTTCGATATTCAAGAAATAACGCGCCAATTACAAAAAGAAGAAAAACTATAACAACAGGCTGGATACTTTTTTTAAAAAGTTTTTTTACTTTTCTTTTCATCGCGCCTTTTAGCTATGTGATGTGACCGGCATGGAGATTTTAAACCTTTTCACAAATGACGCAACAGGCAATTTTATAAAACAGCCTTTGTTTCTTCATCGGGTGGGAATTATTCTCCTTTATCGCTTTTTTCGCGAAATATTTTTTTAAGGGCTCTGTTCACTTTTTTCTCAGGGTCGGGATCAGGAATCACTTTGGTGTTTTT
>CAYSHR010000643.1:0-2394 GCA_964430795.1 uncultured bacterium | reverse complement strand
TACTCTTTGCCCTTTGGTCTGTCAAGAAGATAAGTATTGTGTCCCCGGAATTCCCAATTCCCCTCAAAGAACAGGCTCTCGATAAAGTAAAAGTTCTCGTCGAACAGTTCGACCGGGAAGTCGATATTATCAAAGCAAAGAAGCACACCAAGGAATCTCAGGTTGAGGATTCCTATATTAAGCCCAAAAATAGGTGCCCCAAAATAGGTGCCATCCAAATATATTTAGATTTCACCATGTCACGATATTTCCTCCGCCGCGTTGACGTATTTCGAAAGATTGTAATGGATTTCTCGGCAAACTACTTCCTTGATCGCCATTTTATAAAGTCCAGAGCCGACTTTCCCCAGTAACCCCACGCGGAAGGGCGGCGAAGAGTTTTCAGCTTGGAAAAAATAAAATTGGAAGAGAAGTAAATGGAAGTCATAGCTTTTTTTTGCAACTCCATTAGTTTTTCCGGTGAGAAATGATCTGTTTTCCAAGCGGGGATTTGCACAAAAGGATTGTATCTGCGCCAGTCTTCGGAAAAAATCTGCCCGGCCTCTTTCATAATCTTGTTAACCTCTGTGCCCGGATATGGCACAACAACGGAAAAGACAGCGTAATCGGCCTTAATCTCTTTGCACAACGCGCGGCTCATCAGATGCTCTTCATAAGTCTCGGCAGGGTGGGCGCCGATAATAAAATAGGCGGTTCGCTCAATTTTCATCTCTTTGGCAATGGCGAAAGCTTCCCGCACTTGATCGGCTGTAATATTTTTCCTAATCAGTTTTAATATCCTGTCAGAACCGGATTCGACGCCCATATGAACCCTGACGCAACCGAGATTTTTCATCTCAATAAGCAGGGGTCTGTCAATGACGTTTATCCGTGTTTTACAATCCCAGGTTATTTTTGAATCGGAAAGAAGCCGCCCAACAGCGATAGTGTAATCAGGATCAATGGTAAAGGTGTCGTCCTTGATGGTAATGTGTTTAACCCCGTATTTAACCGCCAATTCACTGATCTCACGGGCGACCATATCCACAGGAACCTTTCGCGGAACTTTGCCGCAAGTTTGCCACCCTGAGCAGAATATGCACTGGTAAGGGCACCCTCTGGATGTGAAAATTGTTCCGACCCGGGCGATTCTTCCAGCCAATCCCGGAGTGCTTGTCAGGCGGAGATATTTATCCGTTTCCACTAAATCCCTGGCCGGCAAGGGTAAGGACGAAAGGTTTTCCATCATTGGCCTGGGTTTTTCTTTGTGGATTTCTCCGTCATGCCCGCGCCAGGCCACACCCAATATTCCGGCCAGGGTTTTCTTTGCCGGAAAAGTCTCGATTATTTTTTCGAGGGTTTTCTCTCCTTCTCCAAAAACCACCGCGTCAAAAAAGGGAAACTCCTCCAATGTTCTTTTTGGGAGAACCGAGGGGTGAACGCCTCCGGCGATAATAAGAGGCTTTTGTATGGAGTCTTTGGCGATGGCCGCCAAATCAGCGGCGGCGTGAATATCCTGGGTCATGCATGAGAAGCCCAAAATATCAGGACTGTAGTTTTTCAGGTATTTTTTAAAACGCTCCCCGTTAAATTTATTAAGACCATAGTCGAGGATTTTTACCTGAGCGCCGACGTTTCTGGCAACCGCCGCCAGATAGAGGATGTTCAATGGTTCATGTATGATCTGGCTTCCCAAAAGTCCCATGGATTCGGGTGGCCGTACAAGGAGTAGTTTTAATTTTTACATAAATCACCATTTTCCAAAAGCCGTACTTCAGTTTTCATCATAAAGTAAAATGCCGGGGAAATGATAATTTTATATCAGCATTGTTTGAAAAAACATGGAAAATGCGCCAAGGATAAGCATAAGAGCAAACCAGGGCAAAACCCGGAAGAACATTTTCTTTGAACCGAAAAACAGAACAATACCGCCTTTGACAACTGTATTTGAAGCCGCGGCGATCACCACCGCCCAAACACCGACATTAATATCCATGCTACCGTTTTGCACCAGGTTTGCCGCGGAAAGAGTAATGGCGTTGACATCGACAAGTCCTGACAGAAGAGCGGCCGCGTAAATACCGGTGGCCCCGAATTTCGCGCCGGCCACCTTGCTTATAACAAGAACGACAGAATAGAGAAGAGCAAATTTTAAACCAGGCGTCAACATGAAAGGGTTTTTCATCTTGACTTCATTTTCCGTGCTTCCAAGTGACTTATAATACCAGATGGCAGCCGCGGACAAGCCGAACAGTCCCATAATTCCCAGGGGAAGAAGGGATTGAATAAGCATGTTATTTCCGGCGACATATATCTCCACCAGTTGCCTTGGAAACATGGTTGAACAAGCCAGGAGCACGCCCAGGGCGTAGCCGCTGAAATTAGTCGGGTTCTGCCTGCACCTGTTAGCGAATG
>CAYSHR010000642.1:0-2415 GCA_964430795.1 uncultured bacterium | reverse complement strand
GTCAGAGCCCTTTTGAAACTGTTGTAGATGAAAAAAGGAGTCGATTTTATCTTTTGTGCGAATCGACTCATAATATTCTCTCCTTCAAAATCGGCGAAACCGAACCTGAGAGGACACTTGTAATCCCAGGTATGAATAGCTACGACATGGCCATGGACAGTAAAGGGCAAAGGCTCTTTGTCACCGATTGGCTATCCCCTTTTCTTTTTGTGATTGATCTTGAAAGCTTTACTCTTGAACATAAAGTTAATATTGGCTGGACATCTTTTGGCATCGCCCTCTCACCAGATGGAAACAAAATATTTGTCGCTCGTCCTATTGCTTCCGAGGTTGTGGTTTTAAACTCAACTACCTTTGCCATTGAACATAGACTTGATGTTGGCTTTGGTCCGAGAGACCTGGAAATCGATCCTGTTGATAGCCTTATATTTGTAGGTAACTATTTTACCGGTGTCCTTGATGTTTTTCATATCAAAACAATGGAAAGGATCAGCAGCCATTACGCGGGGCGCCTTCTCCGTGGCCTGAAATACGATAAGGATTCCCAGCGAATTTTCATTGCCGTCGGGTGTGGCTTGCTTTGGGCAAAAAAAGCGGACCTTTTAGATCAGTAACCAGGTTGCTGGTTCTTTGTCGATTCCGAATCCGTTTTTTCACTCGGGTCCGGAACATAGGGAGGTATCTTGCTTAGTATCTCTGTGGCGGCTTGAAGCATCCCATCTCTGGAAAGGGCGTTTCCAGCCATTATTTTTCTTGAAAAAACAAGTAACCAGTCAGATTTTTCAGGATAGTCCGGATCAATGACAATCTGCTTTGTTTTTTCGTAGTATTTAAAAATTCGTTCCACTCCGAAATACATTTTGGCCGTGACATCGGGGTCGGATTTGTTGGTTTTAATATGCCCCACAAGAGCGCTCTCGGAATAATTGAACAGAAGTTCCTCTTCCTCTTCCGGATATCTAAAAGCAATATCAGGCACAATTCCGGTTGCCTGAATTGACCTGCCTGAAGGTGTAAAATAGAGGGCGGTGGTCAATCTGAGACACGCGTTTTCAGGAAGTTTGAATATGGATTGAACGCTACCCTTGCCAAAAGACCTGGCACCCACAATAAGAGCTCTCGCGTGGTCCTGGAGTGCGCCCGCTACAATCTCAGAAGCCGAAGCCGAGTGTAGGTTGATAAGAACCAGCAAAGGTGTCCGCCGTTCTGTATTACGCCCGGTAGCAAACCTTCGCTTCTCAACAAACATGCCTCTTCCCATGGTGTTTACAATCATTCCCGAGTCCAGGAACTTATCTGTAACCTCAACTGCCTGGTCCAATAATCCTCCTGGATTATTTCTCATATCAAGGATTATCCCCCTTAATTTTCCTCCAGCCTCTTTGGTAAGAATTTCAATGGCGTTATCCAGATCCTCCCTTGTATTCTTGTTAAACTTGTAAAGGCGAATATGGGCTATCTTGCCCGGAAGAAGGTCCTTCTTAATGGAATGCTCATCGATTTTATCTCTGATAATGGGATAGTCTATGGGTTTTTCCACGCCCTTGCGCTTTACCGACAGAACTACTGTTGTTCCTATTTTTCCTCGTATCTGTTCCACCGCTTCCATAAGGGAAATGCCAAGGGTGTCTTTTCCATCAATGGCGGATATGTGATCTCTCGATTTTATGCCGGCCTTGTACGCGGGGGTCCCCTCAATGGGTTGAATCACCAGCAATTTATTTCTTCTAAGGGATATTTCGATGCCGACACCGGCAAATGAACCCCTTGTCTCCTCTCTGAGTTGAGTGCAGACCTTTGGATTCAGAAAAGCGCTATGAGGATCGAGGCTGTGAACCATGCCGTCAATACCGGCGTAAAAAAATTCCCGATCCAAGGTTGGTATCCCTAATTGAGTGATGATAAAATTATACCCCTTAAAAAAGAGGTCTATCATATCTTCCTTCTCTTCCGGATTGGTAAGGGATAGAATTTCCCCGGCAATAACAATGGAAATACAATCCTGGTTACTGGTAACTTTAAAGGGCGCCTTTCTTTTTAAAAGCTCATCAATGCTGCCAAGAGCGGCGTCCCTTAACATCTCCGTACCGGTATCGTCGTCTTTATCTTCTTCTTTTATATTGCCGTCAATTTGCTTTCCGGCATCGGTTTTCTCTTTTTTTCCACCGGTGTTATCTCCCACTGTTTCATTGCTCTTTGCCTTCTCCTTCTCCTCTTTTTCCTTCTCCTTGTTCTCTTCCTTTACCTTTCTGATAGCCAGTTCAAGGGCAAAGCCCCTCATTGCCGATTCCAATAAAGCTTTATATTCAACCGAATCGTGGTAGTAATCATCAATAAATGTGAGGGTGTCAAAAAGAAGATAGCGGTCAGGATCCGACTCGCATCCAAAACCGGAGCATCCTGTAACCAGCAGGC
>CAYSHR010000641.1:1154-2415 GCA_964430795.1 uncultured bacterium | reverse complement strand
CCGCCTGCTCTGGGGTTCTTGTCCACGACAAGAGTTTTAAGTCCCCATTTTGCAAGAAGCGCGGCGCTGGTGCTGCCGCCGGGTCCTGCCCCAATTACAATTACGTCATAATCGTTTTGCGCCATTTCTAACTCCTTTTGTAAGCGTTCACAGATTCAGAGGTCAACGTTCAGGGTTTCCTTCTATTCTCATTCATAATAGGAATATTTGTTTATGCCGAGCTATAAGCTGTCTGTGTCGGATAATTCTCTTGACACATTTACATTTGGTGCATAGTTTACCCGAACTGAAAAAATATGATCATTTTTTTTGCACTTTAATATTCGAAGTTCTGTCATAATGGAAAATATGAAAATAAATGAAAACAGAAAGATAGATGCCGTACTGTTCAACTTTGGCGGAGTTTTTACAGCATCGCCCTTCAGTACAATCGATGAAGCAGGCGCCGAACTGGGCGTTCCAGCGGGTCAGCTCACTCAAATCATGTTCGGCCCATATGACGAAGACACGGATCATCCCTGGCACAGACTTGAACGCGGCGAAATCACACTTGATGATGCTGCGGAAAAGATCAGGCTCCTCGGTAAAAACCAGGGAATTGACTTTGATCCCCTGAAAGTTCTATTCAGCATTGGCGGAGGAAACGGCGCCCAGAACCCATTGGTTGGCAGGGTTAAGCAATTAAAAAAAGACAGCTATCAGACAGCTGTTATTACAAACAATATAGCCGAGTTTCACGATCTCTGGCGCGCCCTGCTTCCCGTTGACGACCTTTTTGACCTTATAGTTGACTCAAGCATTGAGGGCATCCGGAAACCAGATCCTGAAATTTATCGTCTCGCTCTTTCCCGGCTCGGGAATATTCCGCCCGAGCGGTCAGTATTTCTGGATGATTATGAACACAACGTAAAGGTTGCCGTCAATTTAGGTATTCATGGCATATTAGTTGGAGAAGATAAACAAGAGGCCATTCAGGATCTGGATAGAATTCTTGCAGATGGTTAACATAGTCCTACAAGTTCTGTAATTTTCTCTTTCATCCCACCTTGCGCTTTCCGTCTGTCCATGCATTCTGAAGTTTCACCTCTGACTCTCGCCCAGCTTCAAATGTATCACTCCACCAAACGTTGCGAAAATAGGATCGCCATTGGGCAGAATCTGCAAGGCCAGCATGATGGGATTGTAGCGCTCACTGCGGCCTAAAGTGTAAACCGCGCGAGTTTTACCGGTATCCCAATCCAGTGTTTCCATTACCCACTGA
>CAYSHR010000641.1:0-1144 GCA_964430795.1 uncultured bacterium | reverse complement strand
GACCACTTTTAAGACCAACTACGTGTAGTTGCCGGTTTTTCATGGCGACTACCGGTGTACTGTTGGGGCTGGAAACATCGTCACGCGTCCACGCAACCTCCAGCCGGCGTGTTGTACTGTTCCACTGAAACTTCTGCACACCGTAAGGTGTACGCACAGGGTCTTTCATCTTTAACTGCACATCCATGGTCATTTTTTCATGGGTTTTGACCTGGTTATTGGCGAGTACGGCGCCGTTTTCGAAAATGGTGGCGGAGTTTTCGGAATAGGAGTTGGTGAGATTTTTATCACCAAAGTCCACCGGCACTACGCCAGCGACTCTTCGACTGGTCGTGCCGGATAATTGTTGCCAATCATCGGGAATGTTATCGCGCCAGTAGAGCAATAGATTGTTGACGTCTTCGGCGTCAGCTATTACCACAAACTTATCTTTATCATCAGGGCCGCCCATCAATGCCGGCGTGGTTCCTGAGCCGCGCTCTGCGCGTAGGCTTTCATCCAGTTCACCGATGGCATAAGGCTCAATCCAGGCGCCATCTTCGGGTTTGTCGCTAAAACCTGAACCTGTCCAGATTAGTTTATGCAGCTTTTTATTGCCCAGCACATAGACAGCCCCATTGTCATCAATGGCCATACTGTTCCATATTTGTTCGTCGGACAGATTGTAGTAATACCCGTCGCTCAAATCCGGCTTGATGGCAATAACAGTGCCGTCAAGGGTGACACAGATGATGTGGCCGTCGGGAGTGATATTCATGCCAATCATAATCACCAATGGCATTTTCAGCCCAAGTTGCAGTTTGAGTTTTTTAAAACCGTATTGACCGACTTTGACAATGCCGGATTCGGGATTACCGGGCTTGACATCGCTGTATGCGATAACGCTGTCACGGTTACCCACATACAAGATGCCGTAGTTGTTGACCATGGCATAGTAAGCGCGCAAGCCTTCCATTTGGTAGCCCTTCCATTCATCGGCGAGTTCGTCATAGGTTTCGGTACCGATTTTTGCGTTATCAAGTTTGGCGATGATTTGCTGCATATCCTCAGGTTCAAAACGGGGAAAATCCTTGGGATGCAGTGGTAGCTCGGCGATTTTTTCAAGGTCGTTATTTTCATTAAGGCGTAACTTCATGATGCGATC
>CAYSHR010000640.1:0-2417 GCA_964430795.1 uncultured bacterium | reverse complement strand
CTGGCTCCTGCCCAATATGCAAGATGGACCTGGTTCCTATGGAAAAAGCGGAAGACGCGCCAGGTTCACAACCCGATACTCACGCCCACCGTAGCGCGTCCGGAGTCTCAGGAAGAAGCGACCGTGTAATTATTGACCCCGTTACAGTTCAGAATATGGGTGTCAGAACCGCGCCTGTTAAGCGCCGAAAGATAAGCCGCGACATAAGATTATTAGGAGAAGTGGATGTAGCGGAGACCGGGTTGAGTGTGGTCAATCTCAGATATTCAGGATGGATAGAGAAAATCCATGTCAACGAGACAGGTTCATATGTAAAGAAAGGGCAACCACTTTTCAGGATATACTCACCCGAACTGGTTCTTGCTCAAGAGGAATTTCTAAACGCGCTAAAAACCGGCGGCCCTCAAAGCCCATTGGCTAAGAGCGCACGCGCGAGACTCGAGCTTGCCGGCGCCGGTGCCTGGCTTGTCAATGCCGTGGAGAAAAACCAGAAAACTTTCAAAACAGTAACAGTGCCATCGGCTCAAAATGGCTATGTCCTCCATAAAAACATTGTCAAAGGGTCCAAGGTCAAAGCCGGGCAAGACCTTTACAGAATCGGCAACCTGACCAACATATGGATTAACGTTGAAATATATGAATTTGACGCGCCTTACATCGATAAAAATGATTCGGCAAGGATGGAGCTCTCCTTTATTGAAGGAAAAACTTTTGAAGGAAAGGTGGATTACGTCTATCCCTATCTCGATACTGAATCCCGCACTTTAAAAGCCAGACTTGTATTTCCAAATCCCGGACTAAAATTGAAGCCGGGAATGTTTGCCACTATTTGGATTGAGGCTGAAGCAGAGCCGGAAGCCCTGGCAATTCCCTCCATGGCAATTCTTCGTACCGGACTCAGGCAGATAGTGTTTCTCACAAAAGGGGAAGGAAAATTTGAGCCAAGAGAAATCATTACCGGACTTACCGGTGATAAAGGGATAACACAAGTTATCTCCGGATTGAATGAAGGAGATATCGTTGTAACAAGCGGCCAGTTTCTGATGGATTCAGAAAGCCGGATACAGGAAGCCCTGAGCAAATTCAAATCAGCGGGGCTTGCCGATTCATCCCATGCCGGACACAAATAAGAAGGATTGCCGGTAAATGGAGAAAAGTTAATGATCGAATGGATTATTGAAAAAAGTGTTGAAAACAGGGTACTTGTCCTGGTGACTGTGGCCATATTGAGCGCTGCCGGGCTTTGGGCAATGCTTAATACTCCTGTTGACGCGATCCCCGATCTTTCAGACGTTCAAGTGATTATTTACACCGATTTTAATGGACAGGGACCTCAAATTGTCCAGGACCAGATTACATACCCCATTACAACGTCAATGCTGTCAGTACCCTATGCCAAATCTGTCAGGGGATATTCATATTTCGGTTTCTCCATGGTGTACGTCATATTTGAAGATGGCGCCGATATATATTGGGCAAGAAGCAGAGTTTTAGAATACCTGGCCGGATTGCAAGGTAAATTGCCTGATGGCGTTACCCCACGCCTTGGTCCTGACGCCACTGGAGTCGGCTGGGTATACATGTACACTTTGACTTCCGACCGCCATGACCTGGCGCAACTGCGATCAATCCAGGACTGGTTTTTAAGATATGAACTTATGAGCATACAGGGGGTCGCGGAAGTCGCCTCTGCCGGAGGATACGTAAAGCAATACCAGATCGAATTGGACCCTGAGAAAATGCGGGCATACGGCATTTCCCTTAAAGAAATCAAAAAAGCAATTAAAAAGTCCAACACTGAATCCGGTGGCCGGCTTCTGGAGATGGCTGAAACCGAATTCATGGTCAGGGGAGACGGATATATCAGTTCCATTGATGATTTAAAAACCATTCCTGTGGGATATGCTAAAAAGAGCCGTACGCCGATTCTCCTATCTCAAGTAGCCGTAATAAACATAGGACCGGAACTTCGCCGGGGAGTTATTGAGCTTAATGGCCAGGGTGAAGCCGTTACGGGAATTATCGTTTTACGCTTTGGGGGAAACGCTCTTGAGGTCATTAAGAAAGTAAAGAAGCGCCTTAAAGAACTAAAAGCCGGATTGCCTGAAGGGGTTGAGATTCACACCTCATACGACAGGTCAAATCTCATTTTAAGAGCTATAGACACTCTCAAGGAAAAGCTCCTTGAGGAGATGTTTGTTGTGGCTCTTGTATTTATGCTTTTCCTGCTCCACTTCAGATCCTCCCTTGTAGTAATTTTTTCCCTACCTGTTGGAATATTGATCAGTTTTCTTATTATGCGGCTGTTGGGAATCAGCGCCAACATCATGAGCCTTGGAGGGATTGCCATCGCCATCGGAGTCATGGTTGACGCCTGGGTTGTGATGGTGGAAAACTTTCACAAAAGAAAAGAGAAA
>CAYSHR010000639.1:0-2419 GCA_964430795.1 uncultured bacterium | reverse complement strand
GTCATCATCGTCATCGTCAGGGTCAAAATAATCATCATCATCGGCGCCATTGCCTGGGCAGTCGCAGTCATCAATATCAGGTAAATTGCCGCTTCCGGACATGCAGGCCAAGAGGGTTGAAAATAGAACCGGCAGGATGATTATGACAAGAGAAATATTTCTCATTTCATTTTGCCTTTCCCAAAAGGAAGAAATAGTTCAACAAATTCCACCAATACCATATAATGACCGTAAATTAGGTTATTGTACAATATAAAGTTGTTTTCAAGTATTTTTTTGGCGATTTTTAAAAAGGACAAGGTTATGAGTAAAGAAATTGAAAGGGATGGATCTCCAAGGATTCTCATGGTGAATTTTCCCACGGAGATATATTCCAACTGGGGTTGTGCCGCCAGTTCCCAGGCTCTTGGAAGCCTTGTAAAAAGGAAGTATCCCGGAGCGGAAATAAGGAAGGAGCCTATCTTCTGGGAAAAAAATCCCGAAGAAATTTCGACGCCCTTAAATCCTTTGGATTTGGATGAGTACTTTGACAAATGGGTGGCCGGCGACCCGGAGTTTTTCCGGAATTATAAATGGGCGGATATGATCATTGTTGATGGCGAGGGAACCCTTCACGACTTTCCGGACATGGAAAATCACCCTGAACCCTTACGCATATTGGCAAGAGCATACGGCGCGAAAAGAAAATTCGGCAAAAAAGTAGAGATCGTCAATCATACGGTTTCCTTTGTCGAGAATGAATTCCATCCTTTGATAAATAAGGTTTACAACTCTGTTGATTACGTCTCTGTTCGCGAGCCATTATCAAAGGAGTTTTTAAACAGCATCGGTGTTGACGCGGTCCTTGCCTCAGACGCGGCGTGGCTGGCAAAAGGATCAAGCAAAGAAAGGGCAAAAGAATTGCTGAAAAGCAACAGCGTAAGCAAACCCTATTTTATCTTTTTTCTCTCTCAGTTGGTAAAAGCGCCGGCGCAAAAGACAAGAGAATTTATTTCATCCCTTAGAGATTTAACCAAGATGGAGATGATTGCCTTCGCGGCCATTGACGGGGAGAAAGCCCGCCTTGATGAAGCCCGGAAGGATCATGACTTTCCCATATTTGATTTGGCCACAGGGTACAAAGATGTTATCGCTCTGTGTGGCGAGGCTGAGTTTGTTGTAAGCGGCAGGTTTCACGCCTCGATTTTTTCCGCAATCGCCGGTACGCCTTTTCTAATGACCAGGTCAAATACATATAAAATGGAGGGGCTCAGCCAATTGCTGGAACTTGATATGGCTGTGCCCGATTTTGAAAATGATACAGTGGATTACCTTACAAAGACAGCGGCCGAGGTATTTAACAAAAGAGAACAAATAAGGCGGGCCCTTGAAAAAACTGTTCCAAAAGCCATGGAGCTTACCGAATTTATTCTTGGGCCAAAAGATATTTAAACCTTGGCTTTTAATGTCCCGGGATGGGGCTAAAGTCCTCGCCGAAAGGACGATTCACAAATCGCTCCGTGTGTCGTTGAACCCATCAACCGGCGTCCCATCTTCTGCTTTGCTTTTAATATGAGCCATAGTCTGGTAAAAGAATTGAGCAGTCTGTTAAACCAATAAGGATGCCAGATGATAATTGATACATTTTCCGGGTTGCCTGACCGTAGAACTTTAAAAACCTGGTTTATGTCTTTTGGGCCATACCAGGGATACTTGAGAATTTTCGCTAATAAGCTGGCGCCGGCCATGGGTCTTTCCCCCGCCGCTCTTGTGAAGGCTTTTGAAACAAATGGACTTGAGGTCATGGTGGATCGCCTTTTGGATCAGGGTAAAGACGCTTTTTTGGACATTGACAGCTATGTAAAGGTTCTGGACGCTCTTGAAGTTCAAGCTCAGGGGGTCTGGATCCATATCCAACCCGGGGATATGTTTTCACAACCCGCGGTTCTTGCTGTTATGGAAGCCAGGAAGAGATATCCTGATCGCTTTTTTATTCTCCCATCTTTTCATCTTGATAAAAAAACACCAAAGAAGGTCCTGGAACTTCATGACGCCATGGGACTTGGAGGAGTTACGACCCTCGCTTTTATCGACGGGATTTTCCCTGACAATGAAAAATACACGCCTCTGTATGAAAAGCTAAGCGAACTGGGGCTGGTTCTGTGGAATCATACTGTGAACTCCTGGTCTGATCGTCATGTTTCAGAATTCGGTCACCCTAAATATGTGGACAGAATCGCCTGCCGTTTTCCTGATCTTAAAATAGTTATGGGGCATGGCGGGCACCCGTGGGTACTGGAAGCCGTGACTGTCGCCCGCCGGCATCCCAATGTTTATATCGAGCCTTCAAGCCACCGGTGGAAGCACCTTTCAAGAGCCGGATCCGGGTGGGAGCCTTTGCTTTATTATGGCGACTGGAATGTGGCGGATAAGGTGCTAT
>CAYSHR010000638.1:0-2425 GCA_964430795.1 uncultured bacterium | reverse complement strand
AGTGGCGATGATGTCATCTATGGTTGCGACGGGGACGACGACCTGAAGGGCGAGGTCGTAGGCGACACTTTGTTCGGCAATGTATATAAAATCCCGGCGCGCGTCGTTTTGTCCATGGTCGAATTGATGCCCGAGACAATGACTGTTGATTTCCGTTTCAAAGGGTGGGGCCATGAGATGACTCTTTCCTGGGATACTGATGACTTTGTAAACAACTATACTATGCATGGCAGTACATGGAACTATGATTGCCCTGAGATTCCAATATAAATCAAGGGAACTTACACTCAAGAAAAATAACGAACCGTATGAACGATAAATTCATGTTTTCATCTCCCCAGGCCCTATCTGTCTCGGAACTGGTGTCCCAAATTCGGGATCGTCTTGAGACCACATTTCCCGATGTTTACGTCCAGGGAGAGGTTAGCGGTTTTTCAAAGCCCGGATCAGGGCACTATTATTTTACTCTTAAAGATTCCAACACCCAGATTCGAACAGTCATGTTCAAAATGCAGAATCGGCTTTTGAGATTTGTACCTGAGAACGGAATGGAGGTTTTGGCTAGAGGCAGGGTGAGTTGTTATCCCCCCAGAGGCTCACTTCAGATGATCGTTGATTATCTGGAGCCAAAAGGCGCCGGTGCCCTGGCAGCGGCATTTCTTCAACGCAAGAAGGAATTGGCCGCAAAAGGGTATTTTGACAAGGAGATAAAAAAGCCCCTTCCGAAGCTTGTGGATACAATGGGCATCGTCACCTCTCCAACAGGCGCCGCCCTTTATGATGCTTTGAGAATCGCCTTTTCACGAAAGCCAAATCTCCAGGTAATTATCGCGCCTTCAATGGTTCAGGGAGATTCGGCCCCTGAGCAGATCGCCAGAGCCATGAACTGGCTTATAAAAGACGGGCGGAGCCAGGTTATCCTTTTGATCAGAGGCGGCGGCAGCGCTGAGGACCTTTGGGCGTTTAATGAGTTAGACGTGGCCAAAGCGATTCATGATTGCCCAATACCTGTTGTAAGCGGCGTTGGCCACGAAATCGATTTTACAATTTCCGATTTTTGCGCTGATTTGAGAGCCCCCACGCCCACAGCCGCGGCCGAAATGGCTGTTCCTGATGTTTCGGCTATTTTACAGGATATCGGGCACCTGAAAAACAGAGTGTTAAGGGCATACGCCAATAGATTAAAAGAAAACCGAAACGATTATAAAAACCTTGATCATCGACTTTTGCTAAAGGGAGTTCCCACCCTGATGCCGGCTCAGCGGCTGGACGAGTTGAATTTCAGACTTGGCAGGGAAATGAAAGCCCTTCTTTCTTCATCCGAAAAAAATCTGACAAGCATAAATGGATTTCTCCATTCACTGGGAAAAACCAGGGTCAAAGAGACCGCAAATGAGTTTGGGTCCATAAAAAAACGGCTCTTTTCATCAAGTCCCAAAGGGCAGAATGTAGAGCGGCGACTCCAATTGGAAAGGGTCAAGGAACGCCTTGGAAAATCCGGTAGGAGAAGTATCAGCCAGGCAAGGGCCGGCTTGAACAAAACTCACGCCCTTTTGAATGCCCTTTCTCCCTTGACCATTTTGAATCGAGGTTACAGCATCACCAGGAAGGGTGATAAGGCTATTGTCAAATCCGAGAATCAGGTGGCAAATGGAGAGAAGCTTGAGGTGCTTCTTGGAAAAGGCGCACTTGAAGTGCTGGTAAAAGGCAAACGAGAGACCCATGACCAGTGACAATGTTCGTTATGTAGCCGGCGTTATGTAAATTCGCAACCAGAAAATCCTAAAGAATCTCTTTTCCACATTCAGAGCAGTTGTGCTGGCCGGGTTCCAGATTGGCGTCGCAGGAAGGGCATTTTGGAAGCTCCCGACCGCAAGGTTCGCATATAGCTGATTTTCCGGGTATGGTGGCTTCACAGAATGGGCAGCAGATTCTGTCAACTTTTGCCTCCACCGCCTTGCGAACCCCGCCGAACCTGCGGCTATAAATCTCTTTTTCAGTTGGTTTTTTAATTTCAATCTCAATATCAGGATTTTTCTTCAGATAGTCTTTTATCGCTTTGCCAAGGGCGTCGGCGCCCAGGTTTGAGCAGTGCATTTTCTGGGGCGGCAGTCCGTCCAATTCCTTTGCCACATCCTTATTGCTTATGGCCAGGGCGCCCTCAATGGTTTTCCCAATAGCCATTTCGCTTACCATGCTCGATACGGCAATAGCGGCGCCGCAACCAAATGTCTTGAATTTAACATCGGAAACAACACCATTATCCACTTTGATATAAAATGTCATCATATCCCCGCATACCGGGTTCCCCTCTTCGCCGATTCCGTCGGCATCTTCAATGGCGCCCACATTTCTCGGATTGGTGAAATGATCCATAACTTTTTCGGTATACATAACGCGTCTCCTTATTATTTTTCCACATCAC
>CAYSHR010000637.1:0-2426 GCA_964430795.1 uncultured bacterium | reverse complement strand
CCGCGAACGCATTCGCCAAATCGAAGATTAGGCTAAAAAACGATTGAGATATCACGCCCAACAGCGAAGACTCACAGATTATTTGAATTAGCTGGATTTTTCTCTTCCCGAAAATGTCCTGTGAAAACTTCCTTAAACTTTTTTTAAGAGCCATTGTCTACTCCGGTGTAAAAATTAATTTTTTTTATTTGGCATTATATATCATTATATTGGAGGGATAGCTATGAATCAGGCTATACAAGCCACTCAACATATGGTGCTTTCCAGCCCTATGCCCGGAACGATCATAAAGGTACTCGCTCGTGAAGGCGACACTGTAGAAAAAGGCCAGAGCGTGTTTATCGTTGAATCAATGAAAATGCTTCATGAACTTCGGGTAGCGAGAAGCGGGAAAATGAGCACTATTACCGTAAAAGAAGGAGACTCCGTTCTCCCGGACAATCATTTGGCGTATATTCTCTATGCTTCTTTTTAAAAAAGGGACCGTTCTAAATTGTCTAAACGATCCTGAACTTCGCTGACTAGCTCTTGCCAATCTGAGGTTTTTGAAGTAAGAACAAGGAAGTGTTTATAGTGTTTTTTGGCAGCAGTAAAATCCCCATAGAGTTCATAAGTTTTACCAAGATTATAATGAACCAACGGTGATGAAGCTCCCAGGTCAATTGATCGCTTCCATGAGTTTATGGCCTTTGTATAATCCCCAAGTTTTACGTAACATATTCCTAAATGGTTATGCAGTGAAGCATCCTCGGGCTCAAGTTCTATAAGTTTTTGGAGACTTGAAAGCGCCTTCGTAAACAAACCACTACTGCGATAGGCTTCGTAAAGGTTCCAGAAGGCTTTCATGGAATCAGGAAGAAGTTTTACAGCTTGTTCCAGTTTCGCAATAGCCTCCTGGATTTTTCCTTGTTTCAGATATAGTGTTCCCAGGTTAAAAAACGCTTTTCCATACTGGGGCTCAATCTCGATAGCTCGTTGATAAGCACTGATTGCTTGAGGAATATTTTCTTTCAACGTATAGGCAATCCCAAGATTGAAATGCGCATCAGCTTTTTCCGGGACATATTCGATGACCGCTTCAATTTTCTCGATCCCTTCATCAAAATCTCCCTGTCGAACGAGATCCAGTGCTGATTTTATAAGCTCTTCCGGTGACTCCTCTTCTTCAACTTCTTGACTCTCTTCTATATCCTCAAACATTGCCGGTTCACTGCCAATGTCTTCGCTTTCACTGTCAACTCCATGTATTTCCGCAGCATCCGCAGCATCCGCAAACGATTCTTCTTGATCTTCGGCGTTAATGTCATCCATTTCTTCCTGTTTGGTTTCGGTATCAAGATGTTCCTGGAAGAGTTCATGAGAATCTTGACCGGGATAGACGCTTTCCCCACGAATTTCCTGAATAATATCAAGTGTTGACTGCTCCCGAAGCGGACTCTCTTTCTGTCGTATTTCACGTTTAATATCTGCCGAATCAGTAGCTTCCCACGATTGTTCGGGGAAACTAGTAACCTTTTCCCCCCTATCGGCAGATTCAACAAGATTTTTCTGTTTCAGGAAAGATTCCTGCCCGGATTCCTTCCGTTCAACGTATCTGTTCGTGAAGGGAGTCGATGGTGATGATTCAGATCCTCCCCGTATAGGCGAAGAGGCTCTTTTCCCTGCCCGCATTCCTCTCTTGATAAGTATGAATTCGAAAAAACCTACAATCACTAATACTATTATAATAAGATAGATCATTCTACACTTTGTCCGTCTATGCTTTTATGCTTTTATGTCTTTAAGTTATTTAGATTTGATCTAGATTACTCGGAACTAAGGTATATTGTCAACAGTTTTATTATGAAGAGAGGTAAAAAAAATCTTGACTTCGACAGTTTCGGTTCTTACGTTTAGATAATAACGTGAAATTGTGGTGCTATCTCAATACTATGAAATACGTACATATCATTACATACGGTTGTCAGATGAACGAGCATGACTCTGAGCAAATGGCCGGGTTGTTGCAAGCAGCAGGATACTCAGTGACAGAGGAACCTGAGAAAGCTGATATCGTTCTCTTGAATACATGTAGTATTCGAAAGAAAGCTGAACATAAACTCTACAGCCAATTAGGAAAGCTGCGCCAGTTAAAAGACCAATACCCCGAACTGATTATCGGGGTATGCGGTTGTGTTGCCCAACAAGAAGGAAAAAAAATCTTCAAACAAGCTCCTTATGTCGATCTTGTCCTTGGCACAAAAGCGATTCCCCAACTTCTTTCATTAATTCAATCGCTTGAATACCGTCCGAGAGCTATTGATATTTCAGAATATGCCTGGAAGGATGAAAACAAGAATATCTTTCGGGAATGTCGGTTCAAAGCGTATATTAACATTATACGCGGCTGTAATAATTTTTGTTCTTACTGCGTTGTTCCCTATACG
>CAYSHR010000636.1:0-2429 GCA_964430795.1 uncultured bacterium | reverse complement strand
ATCCTATCAGTAACCTGATTTATGAAAAAGGAGTAATACTATGGCAGAAAATAATTATTGGGACAGTTTTGATAAAGAAATGAAGGGCAGCGGCGGCGGCGCGATTGTAGCTCGCTGCACCGTAGAGACTGGGTATAAAGTTTATGCGTCCGGCCACACCAGTGAAACCAGCTTTTTCGCGTATGATCCTACTGACAAAGAAGATAAAGCCATCGCCAAGGCCAGTATGAAACAGTTCGCCAAAGGCGAGGGTGTTGATGTTTTCGATGGGCGACCCGGTATACAAATTTGCGTTTACGTCGCCGATGCCTTTGTCAAAGGTGAGGCGGCGACTTGGCAAGGCAACCGATATTTTAATGTTGATGGCTGGACCGATGCAGCAAAAGAAGTTGTAATTCCGGCTCTTAAAGAATTGTCCATCATGCCCCCGTTTGACGGTTGGTTACAAATTGGTTTCAAACCCGATCCTTATGGAACTAAGGAATTAGACCAGAACGGCGAAGAGCGGGATAAACTGGTTGCATATCCTGTGCGCAAATTTGCCGGCCGCCAGGAGGCTCTAGCAAATCTCCCCAAAATTGAGGAATCTACCACCACCGCAAGCCCATCATTGCCCGACGATTACACCGCCGAAGAATGGGCAGCTCAGAAACCGACGATTGTAAACATGGCAACCAATCAGGGGAAATCAGCACAGGAAATTGCTGAATTTTTCGGGGTTGATAAGAAAGCGATTTTAGCCGTAATTTCTGGATAATCTCTTTCCTAACCAATGTAGCGCATGGCTGCAAATACCATGCGCTACAAAGGAAAGGAGGAAATGACAGGAACTAACCAATCACCCCAATAATATTGTAACATAAATTTAGGAGATCATTTTATGGATATGGAAATTAACTTTAAAAAGCCAACGTACCCCAATACATCAGATATGCAACACCAGCTGCTCGTCGCCGGGTGGAAACTATGCGGGAATTTATACATTGACCCCGAGAACACGCGCACCGCCCTCAGCCTTCGCGCCGCTTACATTGAGTACAAATTGCGACGCGGCGACTGGGTTAGGGACAACAACCAAAGCGTAAAGACTACCTAATATGATTGTCATCGATAGCAGCGAAAAACGAGCATATAGTAAACAACTTGAAAATGTGGCGATCTTTGTGCCATGGCTAGAAAAACTCACAGGCGCGGATATGATGATAAGCCCTCGAGAGCTAAAACCAGCACCGGGTAATTTACCATTGCACCTAAACGAAGGGGCATTATTAATACAAATCAAAAGAGGCTTGGATCTTCCTGCGTCACTTGGAACACGCCTGAATAATAGCCTGTCAAAAATGTTTATAGCACCCCGGCAAGCACAACGAGTCTTATTGTTCGTCGGTTTTCTACACGTTGACCACGATACCGGAAATGCAAAAATCGACGGGCGAAACGTGGCATTGGGTGATAGAGGAAAAGTATCTTATATGTCGGTTGTTGCGGCCCTGACAAAATGGAATGATAGAGGAGGAGTTTATTGTAATCTTCCCACCGCAAAACATTTTTCCGAATGGGTTGAATATCGTGAGCGCCATTTAGCTGAATACAAAAACAATCGAACAAAACGAGTTTGGCCTGATAACCCAATTCTATTTGACAAACCGACCAGCAATGATCCATTGCAAGAGTTGAGGCCGATCAAAGATGCGCGAATAACACTAGCCACATTGCCGGGAATAGGACACAAAAAAGCCGATGATATTTGGCGCGCCGGAAGCATGAATTTGATTACGTCACTGATCCATTTGACCGACGGAACGATTGCTGTAAAAGGTATTGGGAAGAAAACTATTGAAAACATTTGTCAATGGGTTGGCCTTGACGAAGATTTTAATATTACGTTAGAGCTGAAAGGAAAATAAACCTATGAAATACTACAAAATTCTGGATGAAAATAGCCGCAGCCCATACGCCGGAACCAAATACAATCTACCCACCAAGAAAGACGGAGAATGGATTCCAGGCGAATGGATGCCAACTATAGAAGATGCAATAATTGAGTGTCAAGTTGGCTATCACTTGTGCCGTACTGATGATATTATCCATTGGCTAGATGCTGAAATTTATGAGGCTGAAATTGGCGAATTTTGCATTGAATTTGACCGCAAGGTAGCAACCGAAAAAATCAGATTATTACGGAAAATTGAAACTTGGACGGAGAAAACTGCTAGATTATTTGCTGTGTGGTGCGCGCGTGAAAGTTTCAAAATTACCGAACCAACCCAGGCAGAAATTGTTTGTGTAAATGTTGCCGAAAAATACGCACTTGGGAAAGCAACGCAAGAAGAACTAGCAAGCGCATGGGAAAGCACATGGGAAAGCGCATGGGAAAGCGCACGGGAAAGCGCAGGGGAAAGCCCAGGATAATGCCCACGCGAAAACCC
>CAYSHR010000635.1:0-2444 GCA_964430795.1 uncultured bacterium | reverse complement strand
ATAAAAATCCAGACAAAGAGCAGTTGCCCGATTAAAAAACGGTGGAAAATGACAAAGGTAAATGGGGAGTCGATTCCTTGAGTCGGGTTTAGCCACGGAACAAAAAAGATCAAGGCGAGTAGGGCTAAAAGGAGGTGTTCCTTCCTCGGCCGTTCACATCCTCCGGCCTCCAGGGTCCACCACGCGGCTACTGGAATGAGCCAGATGAATTGCTGCACCCACCAGTAGCTTGCTCCCAGAGGATACACAGCGGCGAACAAAGCCAGCAGGATCATGGGATTTGAACATTTTTCCCGGGGTATCCATCGAGCCAGCGCGACACCGGCGGCCAATGCAAAAAAAGGCGCGCCTTTTGACACAAACATCACCAGATCCGGCATATGGCCAATAAGGGGCCCCCGCCCAAGTCGCCCATCAAACAACCGCTGTAAGGTCGCGACTAGGGATTGATTTACAATGTAGGGATTTCCATATTCGGTCTTAAACGCCATCACTCTCAGCCAGGAATTCCATATATGATCAGGGAAGAGCCAGATGCCCATCAATCCAAACAGGGCGCCAAAACCCATGCACCAGGCAAGAGGCCGTGCATACCGCCTCCAGTTCAAGGCCATGGCCAATGGGATAAAAAAGGCCGGGTAGAATTTCCACCAGATGGCAATGGCCAGAGCCATGCCGGCAAGGGCGGGTGTTTTTTCATGCCGCCATAAAAACAGGACGCAAAGACCAAGTACGAAGATGTCCGCCTGCCCTACAGCTAAATGATGAGCAAGAGGCGCGCAAAGCAGCCAGGGCGCGAAAGCAAGAATAATATTTGTTGTGGGGATTTTTTCAGACCGAGCCTGGCGAGAGAGAAATATCATGACAAAAGCAAACAGAAGCAAAGATGCCAGGGTCCAGATGACAATGCCGCGATTTATTGTGGTCCATGCCAGGGGGGTGGTCCAGATCAGGCTTACCGGGGGATATAAATAGCGAGTGAGGTAAGGAAAAAGGTTCTCCGCGCCAGGGGGAGGTTCACCCTTGAAATAGGGGTCCTGTCCCTGGGTAATATTTTGGGCGGCGCTATAGTAAGCGGAGAAATCCACACCAAAGGGATAGGCGCGAAAAAATCCCAGGAGCAGTAGGCCTGCCAGACCTATAAAGGCCGGAATTCCCACTGCCCAGAGAAACCAGGTGGATGCCCTTTTGCCCGATTCAGTCATGGTGTTTCCTGAATCTGTAAAAAAGAACGATCATATCATAACAGCCTGTAAAGAGATTAGAAAAATGAAATGAACCGGAAAGAGAAATAGGTTATAATATCCTCCTGTTTTCAAAATCACTACACAGGGGTTCTTTCTTCTTGGCTTTTTCCTTTAAACAGAATCAAACAAAGCAATGGTTGGCGCTGTTTTTATTGATGCTTGTGGGTATCGGGTTGCGGATATTCTTCTTTTCAGGCCTGGTGGGTTCCGATGATCTTGCTTACTCAAAAAACGCCAATTCTCTGATCACCGGGGAACTCAAGCCGGCGGCTTCTCCCCTTTACAATAGAATCGGCCATATAGCCATGACAGGATTTTTCTTTTTGGTCTTTGGCATAAACGAAATTGCTCTTGCCCTTTTGCCATTTCTCGCCTCAGTAGCCCAGATGCTTTTAGCCTGGTGGATGCTTGCCAATCTGAAACTCCAAAAAGCCGGTCTTTTTGCCGTGGGCCTTTTGGCGATAATGCCGTGGGATGTGGTCTTCGCTACCCGCGGATATCCTGACCTTCCTTCCTCAGCCCTTTTTGCCGCTTTTGTGGCTCTTATGTTCGTGGGAATATATGGGGATAAAAAAAGGCGCCCAGCCATGAGTTTTTTTGCCGGGTTTTGTCTTGGATGGGCATACCTCGTTAAAGAGATGTCCCTGGTTTCCATGTTTTATTGGGCGCCGGCGTTATTGGTCATGCTCTTTACAAACAAACTTGTCCGGCTTGGAACTTTGGCATTGTGTGGAGCGGGCGCTCTACTTATTTTCATTCTCGAATCCATAGGTTATCAAATTTTAACAGGAGATTTTCTCTTTCGGTTTCACGGTGTTGATATTGGATATAATCGCTCCACCTGGTCAGGCACCGGACTATATCAGGACATGATCCATCGTGTATTTATTGATGGACCCCGGGCTCTTTTTCTGGACACGGTTTTTTTGCAGAGCTTTGCCCTTGCTGTGGTCTTTTTTGTTTTTTTGGGATGGCGGGAAAAACGGTTGCGCCCTGTTTTTGGATGGCTTCTTTTCTCCCTTCTTTTTTTTATAGCCGGCACTTCTTCTGTTAGCGAATTTAATCCTTTACCTCTTTTTCGCAGGTACATGCTGATAATGGCTTTTCCCGCGGCTATTCTCATCGGCGTATCCATGGATCAGGGACTCAAGAGGCTAAAAGAACCTGATGGCGCGAAACGATGGTGGGGAGTTCTTG
>CAYSHR010000634.1:0-2449 GCA_964430795.1 uncultured bacterium | reverse complement strand
CATATGAAAGCAGAAGTCCCCCATCAACACCCCCTTCGCCCAGAGCTTCATTGGCGATAACTACTGTCATGACATCAGCACCTGAACCGCCATATTTTTCCGGGAAATGAAGGCCGAGAATTCCGAAATCACCAAGTTTTTTCCATGATTCAAAATCAAATTCGCTTTTTAAGTCAAACTCCGCGACTCTTGGCCAAATTTCTTTTTTGGCAAATTTCACAACCTGTTCCTTGAACATAACCTGCTCGTCGGTCAGACTAAAATCCATTTTTTATTCACCTTTTACCCTTTCCGGCTTTTTAATTCCGCGCCTTCGAAAAATAGGGCGAGAAGCTGATTAATTATTCTGTTTTTTTGGGCTTGCCCCTTTATGGGCTGATTATTCAAGACCATGGTCGAGATCATTGTTTCCAAAGCGCCAAGATAAAAAGTGGAAAGGTAACGGGCTTTTATATCTTGCCGGAGTTCATTTTCCCGCTGAGCGATTTTTATCATTTTTTCCACTTTTAGGATCCATTTGCGGAACATATCAAGGCGCGCGGGAGTGAGATTGGCTGTGGATCTTGAAACTTCGGTAATGAAAAGATGTACCTTGTCGGGGTTTTCCTGGTAGTTATCAAGGAAAAACCTGGCGATGGTCTCAAGTTTGGCCTTTATCGGCTGATCCTTGCTCATGGCCTTTTCCAGCATTAGGTAAAGGGCGTCCCACCACTGATCCAATAGCGCGTCAAAGAGATGTTCTTTGTTATTGTAGTAATGATATACAAGGCCATAGGATATACCCGCCTCATTTGCTATCTGAGCCATTCTGGCGTTATGGTACCCTTTCTCCCGGAACACTTTACTGGCTTTCTCAAGAATCTCCTGTTCCCGCATCTCTTTTTTGTCCATAATAAAGTTTCCTTTTTAATGAGTCATGTTCTAATAAATATTGATTGACATGTCAATCAATATTTTTATAGAGTCGGATGAGAATATTGGAAGGAGACCGGCAAATGGACTTTCTGCTTAGTGATGAACAGAAAATGATAAGGGAAGCGGCTGCTGATTTCGCGAAAAATGAGATAGCTCCCCTGGCCGCGCAGATGGACAAAGAGGAGCAGATGGACAAAGGGCTTTTAAAAAAGCTTGGCAAGCTGGGCTACCTTGGGTCGTCCATTCCGGTAAAATACGGAGGTACATTTACCGACCACCTGACAAATACGCTAATCAGCATGGAATTGGGAAAAGCCTGCGCGGCCGTCGCGACAACAGCCGGGGCGTCCTCAGGACTATTTGGCGGGAATCTGGCAGCCAATGGCACTGAGGAACAGAAAGAGAAATACCTTCCTGAAATCGCGTCAGGAGAATCGATAGGGTGCATGGGTCTTACAGAACCAGGCGCCGGCTCGGACGCTTTTTCAATTTCAACAAAAGCGGAAAAAAAAGGCGATCTTTATATTTTAAATGGAAGGAAAACCTTTATCTCAAACGGGCCCATTGCCGATGTCGCCCTTATCTATGCCACTGTTGATTCCACTCTTGGGACAAAAGGCATCTCAGCTTTTATTGTTGAGAGGAATTTCCCCGGTTATTCCACAGGTAAAAAGTTTGAGAAAATGGGACTGCGGGGATCGCCCACAGGTGAAATCATTCTTGAGGACTGCCAGGTGCCCGCGGAGAACCTGATTGGATTGGTCCCTGGAAGAGGTTTCAAACAGATGGTGTCCGGCCTCAATATAGAGAGAATAGGGTGGGCAGCCATCGCTGTGGGTCTCGCGGACGCGGCATTCGGCGCCTCTTTTAAATACTCCCTCGATAGAGAACAATTCGGCGCGCCTATTGCCGCTTTTCAGATGATCCAGGATATTCTGGCTAAAATGTCAATCAAGGTGGATATGGGAAAACAGAGCTGCATTGTCACAGCCAAAATGATGGATAAAGGATATGATATCGCCCTGGCCGCGGCCCAGTGCAAATACTATTGTACTGAAATGGTGATGGAGGTCGCCACCGACGGGGTGCAGGTTCACGGCGGTTACGGTTATACCAGGGAGTTTGCCGCAGAGAGATATATGCGCGATGCCAAGGTGTTTGCTATTGGAGCGGGAACAAACCAGATTCAAAAATTGCTCATCGCGCGGCAACTCTTAAGTAGGCAAAAATAAAATCACTCCAGCATAAATCCATAATCATTTTAGTCGCAAGACGATCCCTTCTTTTTAAAATAAAAGCGATGATCTTGACCTGAAATAGAAAGAGGTTTATTCTTAAACCCACCTTTTATTTTACCAAGGTGAATTCAATGAAAATCTTCCAGACAACAGGGTTTTTACTTTTAATGATTTTGCTATTTTCAGCCATGGGCGGTTGCACTTGCGGCGGTGGTGATGATGACGATTCCGGGACTGTTCTTCCCGATGATGACGATGATGATACTGGTGACGACGACGATGATGATGACGACGAT
>CAYSHR010000633.1:0-2461 GCA_964430795.1 uncultured bacterium | reverse complement strand
TTTTTTCGCGCCATAAACATATGGGACATCAATATTTATTTTACTGGAAAATAGCTGGTTTCTGGACAGATCATCGGACTAAAGGTATTGTAATTGATACTAATCCATTGCCCTTCGCGGAAAGATGTTTTGATGGAAAAGAATTACATTCTAGCCCTGGATTCAGGTTCTCAGAGTTCAAGGGCGATTCTTTTTTTTGATGACGGCGCCATAATAGCCAAAGGGCAAAAGCTTCATGCTCCAATGAAGTATCCTGAACACGGCGCTGTTGAGCAGGACCCTTTTGACATCCGCGACGCCCTGTTTTTCAGCATAAAGGAATGCTTAAGCACTTGGGGAGGAGACCCGGCGTTAATTAAGGGCGCCGCCCTGACAACTCAAAGAAGCACTGTTCTGGCTGTGGACGAAAAAGGCGCGCCCTTGATGGACGCTGTCTCCTGGCTTGATCGCAGATGCGCGGATGTTGACAGTGAACCGTGGACATTGCTTCGATGGGCATTAAAAATACTTGGAAAAAACGCTCTTATACCAAGGCTGCTGGCAAAGTCATGGCCCAGGCAATGGAGAGAAAATAAGCCGGAAATTCTGGCAAAGACCCGGTGGATTGTTCCCATTGAATCCTGGCTTCTTTTTCAATTAACCGGTCGTATGGCACTTTCCACCGGAGGAGTCGTCGGCCCCTGGCCCTTTGATATAAAAAAACGCTCCTGGAGCAAATCCGAACTCCTTTTCAAAATGCTCGGATACAAAAAAGAGTGGCTCCCTGAAATTGTTGAATCAGGAAAACTCGCTGGAAAGATTACCGCGGACGCGGGAAAGATAACCAACCTGCCGCCGGGTCTTCCGGTTTTTGCCTGCAGTGGTGATAAACAAGCCGAGACTCTTGGCGCGGGGCTCGTTTCTGACGCCAAAAATACCGCCGCGGTAAGTCTGGGCACAGGATCATCCATCAGCATGCCCTTTTATAAGCCGGTTGTAAGTGGTAAATATCACTGGTTTACTCTTGCCGCAGCCGAGCCGCGCGCCTTCTATCTTGAATACCTTGTTTTTCGCGGCATGTGGACAGCGCGCTGGTTTGCCAGGGAGTTGGCAAAAGATTTGGAGATTAGCTCCGTAAAAACCAAAATTCCATCCGAGGCAATATTGTGTGAAGAAGCTCAAAGGGTTCAGGCTGGATGCGAAGGGCTTATGGTCTGGCCAAGGTGGTCCCCCACTTTGCAATATCCAAATGAAACCGGTTCTGTAATGGGCCTTAGAGAAATTCACACACGAGGGCACTTTTTCAGAGCATTGCTCGAGGGAATAGCCTTTGATCTTAGAAGAGGTAAAGAGATTCTCGAAAAGGCCACCGGATCAAAGATCAATAAAATATATGTCGGCGGCGGTGGCGCCCGAGCCGAATTAGCTGTAACAATTCTGGCCGATGTTCTTGGGGTCCCGGCGGCTAAACCAACATCCGAGGAGTTGGCGGCCAGAGGCGCCGCTATTGTCACCACCTTGGGGCTGGGGCTTTACGCCACGCCAAAAGAGGCTATTTCAGCCATGGTAAAAAAGGCGCCGGTCATCAAGCCCAACAAGGGCAGAATGGCTGTCTATGATAATCTCTACAAAAAGGTATTTCTGCCAAGGCTGAAAGACTGCGGAAAAACTATTTTCCGGCCTGAGAAATAGAAGAGAAACATTGATATATCAGGAGAGGCTGTATTCCGATCTTTCAATAAGTTCCATCTGCATATCTTTATTAAGGGTGACAAAATAGGCGTTATACCCTGAAATTCTCACCAGCAAATCTCGATAATGCTCAGGGTTTATCATGGCGTCTCTTAGAGATTCCGCGCTCATGATATTGAGCTGCATCTGCATTCCGCCCAGAAGAAAGTAGGCCTTTATAGCGGAGCTTATATTGTCCACCAGCTTTTTGACGTCATCATTTATCCCTGGTGTAACCTTTACGTTAAAAGCCATGTTGTTATCCATGTTCAGGGAGCTTAGAGCCGCTACATCATGAAGGTTATCCATCATGTTTTCTGAACTGCCCGGTAAGGGCGTAAGGCCGGGTGTGAAGGCTTTTTGGGCTAAACGCCCTGATGGTAAAGCGCCGGCAAGGGTGCCGAAAGCGACGTGATTGGACATGGACCAGAAGCCCGCGGTATAGGGACCGCCTCTATAATTTCTATGCCCGGACAGTTGCTTATGGGCAAGGGCGGCAACCCTGTCGGCCATTTCAACGGCCTCTTTGTCTCCGGAACCAAACTTGGGCGTCTTGTTTTTCAAAAAGGTCAGAAGCCTCGGGTTATGGGAAAAATTATTCTTTAATGCCTCTTTTAGTTCCGCAAATGATATTTTGCCCTGTTCAAAAACCAGTTTCTTAATTGTCATAAGGGAATCGGTAACATCAGCAAGACCGATAAGAGCGGTTCCGGAGCTGTTATATTTGGCGCCGCCCTTTGTAACATCCTTC
>CAYSHR010000632.1:0-2469 GCA_964430795.1 uncultured bacterium | reverse complement strand
GCTCATTGGCCTTTTGCATCGCCGCCTCCACCATAGACAAAGCCTGAGCGCTGGTAATCGAGTGTTTTTCAAATGTCTTGCAGAGCAATCGCCCCTCCCTTATATATAGGGCGCAATCGATCTTGCCAGCCGACCGGAAGGAGGTCGCCCACGGAATGGGGGCCGTTGTTCAGCCAATCGTCCTGAAGCGGCTCCCCTTCTTTTCGAACGGTCGCCGCAAATTCCTTCGCCGCCGAAATGATGGCGTCGGGCAGCTTGGGATGCAGGATGTCGCAATCCCTCGTGTGTCTAGACACGATGCCGAGCAATCCCAGCGCCGCCCCTCCGATGACTACGGCCTCAAGCGAAAGCTCCCGCTTCGCAAGAAAATCGTCAAACTTCGTTATGATCTCTTTCGGCAACATGGTATCATTATAACCGATACCGATTGCCTGTCAAGACTTTCCCGTATTCAATTTTCTCGCGGCAAATCGTATTCCCGCCATCAGCTACCTGGCTTTTGGTTGGGCTCTTCCCGGTGATTTTTCCACCCAGTTAAGGGAAAGGCGCTTTGCCCACCTTAACCTTTTTAACATCTCTTCCATCATTTCCCAAAAAGGCGATGATTACTGGCCTAAATCCGTGGTGTTTCAAAAAAAATCCGGCAAACATATTCTTAGAAAAGTGGATACGGAGGGGTACTTTGAACTGGTGCAAGTTATTGCCGCGGTCAGGGCGGACAAGGTTTCTTTCTGGAATATCACAACCGCCTGGCTTATTAGCGGCTTGCCGGAGAAAAGGCAATACCTTCAGTTGATTTTTGATGACACCCGGGCTTTGGATTCCGTTGGCCTTCATTACAAAGCTGTGGATCCCACATCTGTAAAAAAGTTGACAGGAAAAACCCACATGGAATCGTGGGAGGAGATTTCTCTTTTTGACGCCATGAGCGAGATTCAAAAACAGCCTACGCCCTACCCCTGGTTCGGTAAGGTTTTAGAACAAAAAAGCCTGTCCCCAGGGCATTTTACAACTCACATAAAGGCGGAAGTTAAGAGCATTCTCCTTTTCAAGATGACTTTTCATCCCGGATGGAAAGCCCTGGTGGATGACAAAAAGGTGGAAACCATTATGGTTTCTCCTGGCTTTGTGGGTATTCCGGTTGAACCGGGAGATCACCGCGTCTCCATTAAATACAAAGCTCCGGCAATTAAAAACATATTACTTGTTTTTACAATCCTTATATTCGGAGTCCTGATTTGGCTCGAAAAGAAAAAGAAAATATAAACCCAGATTCGCCGGTGATGGGCAAGGAATGGCGGATTATCGCGGCGCTGCTCCTTATCGCCCTTGTTGTAACAGGCAGGTCCCTGTGGTCCAACGAGTTACCCGCGGGGCACGATTCACTGGAATATCCCACGCGCCTTGTTGAGTTTACAAAAAGCATCAAATCCGGGATTCTGTTTCCCCAGTGGGCGCCGGATCTCAGCAATGGATATGGCCAACCCTTTTTTCTATATAATCCGCCTCTAGCCTATTATATCGCCGGTTTTTTTTACATGGCCGGTTTTTCTCTAGCCGCGTCCTGGAATCTGATGTGCCTGGTTGTCATCGCTCTATCGGCTCTTTTCATGTACTTTTTCTCTCGCGATTACTTTTCAAAGCAGGGCGCTTTTCTATCTTCAATCCTATATGTATTCGCCCCCTATTTTCTCTGTGACCTCTATGTCAGATCAGCTTTTTCCGAATACCTGGCTTTTGCCTGGGCGCCATTGATCCTTCTGGCGATTCACCGGACCTTTAAAACAGACAAGCCCGGATCCATCATCCTTGTTGCCCTTGGCATCGCCGCGTTGCTACTTACTCACAACCCGGCCGCTCTTGTGATTTTCCCCATGGTTTTAGGATATGCCTTTGTTCTTTTTTTCTCCAAAAAGAATTTCAAAGGACTCCTTCTCTCGGTTGCCGGAATATTTACAGGATTTTGTTTATCCGCGTATCTTTTTTTGGCGTCTCTTTTCCAAAACCATATTATCCAGGTCGCCCAGCTTAGATCCGATACGATTCTGACCTACACAAACCATTTTCTATACGCGAGGCAGTGGTTTATCTCAAGCTGGAATTTCGGGGTCTCCACTGGGAGCGCCCATGATCCAATGCCATTTCAGTTGGGCGTGTTGCACATTTTCGCGGCAGTAGCCGGTTCCTTATTTCTCTTTCTAAAAAACAAAAACAGACCGCTGAAAATAGTGGTTCTTTATTTCTGGGCAGTAGTCCTTGCCTGGTTATTCATAACCCATCACTGGTCCCGGTTCATTTGGGATCGAGTCGCCTTGATTCAATATTTGCAATTCCCCTGGAGATTTCTCCTTGTCCCCGCTTTTGGCCTGGCTTTTCTAGGCGGAAGTTTTCATGCCTTGCTCAAATCATTTTCAACGGCCCGTTTCCTGTTTGTACTTTTTATCGGTTTGTTGATTGCCGCTACATTTC
>CAYSHR010000631.1:0-2471 GCA_964430795.1 uncultured bacterium | reverse complement strand
CTGAATAAGGTTTAATAACTGTACCGGCGCACCCTGACAGCATGGCTGATGGCAAAAGAGCGGAGCCGGATAATGCCGCGACTCTTTTGATAAATGACCTGCGATCTATATTTCCCAATGGGGACTCCAATTAATTTCTTTCCAGGTTTTCAATAACATTCTGCCATCCAACCAATAAATTTCCTGTGACATGGAAAATATCCGCCTGATAGCCCTTTGATATTACATCCGAAGTTCATCTTGGACAAGCCATATCCTCTTGATTTCCCAAAATCCCTGTTTTTGATGTTTTGTTTACCTTCAGACTCACCGCAATTTCCCATATCTCCCTTATTTATCAGCACGTTAGATGGTTTTTTGGATTTTGCTATTTATTTGGTGTAGGATTTTTAAAGACTTTTTCTCTCTTTTTTGTTAGTATTCCTTGTTTGAATTTTGAAGTCGAATAATATCCCCAAAAGGAAGTTCAAATTGGCAGAACCGAAACATAAAGTTGGTGGTGAAGTAGACAGTAAATGTGGAAAATGCAAGGAAGTTACCGGACATGTCATTATCGCGTTAGTCGATGAGAAAGCCAAGAGAGTTGAATGCCTTTCTTGTCACGCGGTCCACAACTATCGTCCCCCGCCGAAGAAAAAAACCGCAAAGAAAAAGGCGGCAAAGAAAAAGGCCACAAGGAAAAAAACCCGAGGTGTAAAGAAAATTCCTGAAGACGCGCCCGTATTTGATTACTCGCCTACCACCAGGTATGAGGTTGACCAGGTGCTCAAGCATAAGAAATTCGGTCTTGGCATCATTTCCAGAGTTGACATGACCAGAATTACAGTTCAATTTGTTGAAGATAAACAGATTAGGCTGTTATATATTAAACCATAACCATCTATCATTTCCAGTAGTTCCCTGCCTTCCTAAAAGGGGACTGACACCACAAATTTTAGTAAAATCAATGAGGATTAAGTATGAGCGAAATGAGAAGCCGTCCAAAATCCAATAGGAATAGAAAAAAAAGAAAGAAGAAAGGGGTGTTTAACCCTGGAACCTCTCACCGCCCATCCTATGGATCGTCAATATCCCAGGAAGAAAGTCGCTCAAAATATCCAAAGTATTCTAAACCTGAGAGCCCGAAACAATTCAAAAAATCGGAACCCCACCAGAGAAAATATGCGGGAGATGGAAATAACAGCAAAAACATTTCAAACATCGATCCCGTTGAATTGTTCTCCGCTTATCATCTTGGAATTACCCAAAACAACCAATACAAGCCTCAAAATATTCACGATGTCGCCCGCCGTTTTCGAACCAGCCCAGGAAGAATAAAACAGGCGTTGGCAGATAATGGTCTCGATTCCGAATCGGTTATGTCGAAGGATTTTGACATGGGCATGGCCCAGTTGGACATTAAAGTTGCCCCTGAGGGAATCAGCAAAATTGAGCTTGGAAAGCAGCTCTATAAAGAATTTCTCGAAGCTCCTATTCTGAATAGAAATTGGGAGGAGGAGCTTAAAAATGATGCTGAAGCCAACCGAAATATCTATGAAAAATTGAAGTAGATTGATGTAGGATGAATTTTTTGTTTTCAGGGAGATGACGCCTATCGAGTCCAACGCGTGGAAAGGAACCAAGGAACTGGGCCGAAGCTTCACTTTTGCCTTTTCAGGCCTGCTCTACAGCCTCCATTCCCAGCGAAATATGCGATTCCATATTTTTTTCGCCATTTTCACCATGGTCTTTTTTGTTGCCTTTGGTATGAACTTTTTAGAACGGGCAATGCTTCTCATAGTAATCTGCCTTGTGCCGGCTTTTGAAGTGATCAATACATCCATTGAGTCCACGGTTGACTATATTTCCGGTGAAAAGCACATTTTAATGAAGCACGCCAAAGACACAGCCGCGGCCGCTGTTTTGATTGTCGCTCTGCTCTCCATGGCCATTGGCGGATACATCCTGTTACCCAGTTTTGCTGATTTTTTTCGCAATTTCGATTCAAAGATTACAGCCAAGGGCGGAGTCAGGGTTCTTATGGCCATGGTGATATTAATCTCTCTTCTATCTTTTTGGCTTCTAAGAGGGTGGAGATATCTTTTCAAGCCCCTTCTGGCATTTTCCAGTTTTGGCGCTGGAACAGGAACCATGGTTCTATGCGTTTACGGCAAAGACCCTTCAGCTTATGTCGCGATTACCTTTATGTGCTGCATTGAGCTTAATGCTTTTGCCAGAATCGAATATGAGACAAGAATTGAAAAAGCCTGGGAAGACAAAAACCTCCCCTTTGATACCGCCGGTTTTAAGCTCATTCTCCCGTCAACCGCTCTTGGCGCCGCTTTTGGAGTTTTGTTGAGCGCCGGCTCCTGGGCGCTGATCAGTAAGTAGTTCCTGTCCTAAAACCCGGGCAGGGCTGATTTTGGTTTCGAGACCAGGAATGAGTAATTTTTTACAAGGTCAAGGAAATCAAGGATTTGCGCGGAGTCGTA
>CAYSHR010000630.1:0-2476 GCA_964430795.1 uncultured bacterium | reverse complement strand
ATATCGTGATTGAATATAGGCATATGGAAAAGTGACAAAAAGAGCTGACGCCAAAAGGCCGCACCATGGGCCGCCGACGGTCCGTCCAAAAATAAAAATCAATATTATAAGACCGACATATCCCGCGAGAGTGACCAATCGCAAGATATCAAGAGAACGGCCAAAAATAACTCCCGCGGCTTTGGCTATAATGAGAGTTCCCGGAGCGGTGGGAGCGTAGAATGGCGCTTTTGTAATGGCAGCCAGATTTGATATTGGATTTGACCAATCCTCCGGCCAGAACCGCTCAAATCTCTGGGCTGCTTGAAGGTAATCAATTTCATCGTCACCCTGGCCAAATCCGGTAGACTTTATTAGAAGAGTGCCGGCGATACCATGGAACAGGACAATTGAAGCTAATAAAATGTACGGCAATAAGCGTAAAAAGTTTTCTTTCATAAACTCAAATTACAATATCATCCCAATCATTTCAGATAAAAAGAGAACATAAACAATCAACTGTTTTCGATCCTGGCGATTTCCCTTCCCGCTAGAGTTGCCGATTCATTCTCACCAACCAGTTTCATAAGAAGCTTAAGGAGTTTAACAGCGTTTTCCTTATCTCGCATTCTGACCTCAATAAGCCTGGCCGCGGCGAGAAAGGCTTTTCCAGTCATGGGTCCTTTCTGGTACGCGGCGCATAGGTAGAAGGAGATAGCTGTTTCGTTTTGCCATTCCTTCTCACAAAAGAGACCAATCTTATAAAGTATTAATGGAGCAAATCGCACCTCGGGAAGCTTTTGGGAAGTCTCATGGACAAGGGCGGCGGCGCTGGATAAATTGTCCGCTTTGATAAATTCTTTAACCAGCGATTTTATTTCAGGCTCAATAATTTTTATATTGCCAATGGTAAACAGAGCTCTGATTCTCTCATATCTCGCGGGAAGGTTGCCCGGATTTTTATTTATTATCCCAGCGAAATAGGCAGCGGCCTCCCCATACTGACCGTTATCGGTCATTTGGACTCCCTTGACAATATCCACTGGGACCATCTCCCGCAGTTCCTCCAACCGTTCCTCGCTTGTTTCTTTCAAACTGGGTTTTCCAAGTCCGGTGACAATGATCCCATAGGCGCCCAATACACCAAAGGAGAAGCCTCCTATGTGAGCCCAGAAGGCGGTTGCCATGGTCTCCTGGGCGGAAAGAGAAGCGTAGAGCAATTGGGTTCCCAACCATAGGGGTAAAGCCAGATAAGCCGGCACGGAGAATTTCCCAAAGTAAAGTTTTAAAAGAAAATAATAATAGACATAATCTATTTTTACTTTGAAAAAGCGAATTAAAAATCCACCCATTAAACCCGAAACAGCTCCCGAAGCCCCTATAGCCGGCGTCTGGGAACCAATATTCATTGCGATATGGGCTCCGGCAGCGGCGAATCCCGCAATAATAAAGAAGGCTAAATAGCCGACTTTTCCCCAGACATCCTCCAGGGCAAAGCCAAAAAGATAAAGAAAAATCATATTGACCAGAAGGTGAGCCAGAGAGCCATGAAGGAGCATGGATGTTAATATGGATTGAAATGTGGGACTGTCGGGTACAAGACCAAATTTGCCGATGATCCCATTTTTCTTTATCTCATCCAATTCCAGCTTAAGTTTTTTATATTCGGCAAGATCAGGGTCATCAGCCTCAACGCCAATTCCCTTTGTAAATTTCAGCCAGCTATCTTCGATTTTTTCTTTGAACCCGGCATATACGTCACGGTAGTTGGAGGCGTCTTCATCGATGAGGGCCGTAATCATATCTCCGCCCTGTTTGCGGTGATACTTGAAATAAACGCTGACTTTCAAAGTGCTGATTCTCTTGAGAATTCCATTTTCTCTCTTCTGTTCTTGCTCCATGGCTTTATCAGTAATGGCAAAAATCAAACAGCACAGAAGAATCAGTCCAATGGTAACAAGAGGCGCCTTTCTTGTTTGGCTCTCCTGATGACCTATGGGGAAAAAAAATATCATATAATGCCTGAAATTAAATAGTTAAAATATGTCAATACCATATGGAGTTATTCCATTTCCTCATGATATTGTCAGAAAATAGATTAAATTGAAAACAAAATTAATCCCCTCAAACACTTTACCGAAATTTATTAAGAGAAAACAAGAACGTCATTGGCTATTGAGAGAACCGCCATGGGCAGCACCCCATCTCTGTCATTAATAATATACCGCTTTGATCGAAGACTTCTTACAACGGAAAATAGAGATGAAGAGGTAATCGGGCAGTTACCGGTAGTATGGTAAAAGATCGGGAGACATTACCTCATTTCTCAAATAAACATGGAATTGCCGGCATTATCAGGTAAATGGGGATCGTCTCCCCCGATCTCCCCTTTTCCAGAAAACCGTCCGTAACTGACTGATTACCGCGTATGCGGCTTTTTGTTTTTTAAAGTAATTTTACTCGCCAAAAATGAGTATAATGATATTGGTTCTTTTAC
>CAYSHR010000629.1:0-2485 GCA_964430795.1 uncultured bacterium | reverse complement strand
CCATCTGGGCATTGGTGATTACATCCTTGAACTTGCCAAAGCCAAGGGAATCAAGATTTTTCGCGTTGTATGGGGTCCACCCTGTAGCAATAACCACAGAGCCTACATTGAGCTTAAAAGTTTTCTCTGTGGCCGCCTCTAAAATGGCGTCATACTTACAGGCGGCTTTGCATTTTGCGAACTCATCATCGCTAAGAGCGGCTTTGTCAACTGTATATTTTGCCGGATATGACAAAACAGACGGCATAAAAAAGGCTTTTGTTTTTGCCATGCCGGCGTTGTATTCGCTGTCAATTTCAACGTCACAGGCTTTAGCGCAGTCACCGCAGGCCGTGCATTTTTCATTTACCCACACCGCGTCGGTGGTAAGGGTGACTTGGTAATCGCCCGCCTGCCCTTCAATCTTAGTAACTTTGGTGGAGGTAAATTCACGGATTAATGGATTTTGCTTGATCCGTCTGAAATTGATTTCAAGACCGCAAGATGGTGGGCAAAGCTTTGGAAAATACTTTTTCATCCTCGACACCCTACCCCCAAGGTACGGTGTAGCTTCAACCAGGTAGACTTCCTTGCCTACCTCAGCGGCTTCGATGGCGGTGGTCATGCCTCCAATGCCGCCTCCAACTACCAGGATTCTTTCATTTGCCATTAACAACTCCTTAAACCTAATTGAGCTTAAATAGTTTCTGTCCAGGAACGGCCCTTTTTCCCAATCTCGGCGTCAATCTTCAGATTTGATTGTTCGACGTACAAAAGTACGACTCCCCACTGATCCTTGATTTGTTTGACCTAGCGAAAAATTACTCATTCCTGGTCTAGAAACCAAAATCAGTCCTGTCCGGGTTTTAGGACAGGAACTAAATACATTTTATCAACCGCCGACAGTAAATCCCTTATTTTAACGCTGCCCATTTCCAAATCAAATAAGAGATATCTTCCTTACCACTAAATCGGCCGGTATTTTTGCCCAAAAAGAGCAGAGTGTAAAGGAAAAAATGTATTTAATCATCATTTAATGACTTGTAATTGAACGGTTTTTAACTGAATGAACCCTCATTTATTAATTTCTCATGGACTAAAAATATCTTAAATTCGCAAGGTATGGCTTTCTATTGGGGATATATGGCGCGGGCCTCCTTTTTTTTCAGAGAGTCAGTTAGGGAAGATGGGAGTTATTAGAAATTAAAAAAAGTCCGGATTGGCGGTTTTAGTTGCTTTAGAAATTCTCTCTGTTTTTATAGGATAAAAGAGCAGCGTTATATACGTCATGGAGAGGGACGGCCGCCTTTTTAGCCAATGTTTTGCAATCCTCGAATTCGGGTTTAGCGCCTACTGTGTTATTGTTGTATTTGCTGATTTTTATTCTTACTTCTCCAAATTCTGTTATCACTTTTTCCACTTCTCTTTCACATACGATTCTGGATACAGGATAAGACCTGATGCCTATAGTGGTTGATTCACGAAACAGGGTCCTTGCGATTTTCTCCAATGTATTTTTTCCGCCAATGACGGATATCAGAATCCCGGGCCGCCCTTTTTTCATATAGCAGGGAGTCAGAGTCACATCCAGGGCGCCGGCCTCAAAAAGCTTCTCTGAAAGAGGCTCATAAAATTCGGGATTCATATCGTCAATATTTGTCTCTATCACAAGCTCATCAAGTCCCTCGGCCCTCTTTTCAGATTCGCCTGCAATTGCTCTCAAGATATTCGGAGGGCCGCCTATAAACTTTCTTGTTCCCGCGCCATATCCTGATTTGTCAATCTTTATACCGCCAAACCTTTCAAAAGAATCGGCAAGGGTCATAACCAATGTGGCGCCTGTAGGGGTAACGTGCTCACCTTCTCTATTGGCCGAATATGTGGGAACGCCTTTTAATATCTCAACAACAGCGGGTACAGGCACAGGCAAGGCGCCATGAGCGCATTTTACTGTTCCATGCCCTAAAGGCAGAGGCGAGCAGAGAACTTGTTCAAAGCCAAGGTAAAAAATCCCGCTGCAAACTCCTACAATATCCACAATGGCGTCAACAGCGCCGACTTCGTGAAAGTGTATTTCTCCTTTTGAAACACCATGAACCTTTCCTTCAGCCCGGGCCAGTTTATCAAAAGCGATTATCGATTTTTCTTTTACCTCTTGGGGCAGCGCGGTCTTCCGGATCAGGCCAATTATATCTTTAAGGCGCCTTTGGGGCTGGTCTTTAGGGTTTTCGACTTTGACCAACACAGAAGATATTCCATTTGCATGGACATTTTCAACCTTGATAATGGATGGAGAAAATCCAAGTTTCTCAACAATAGAGAATAATTCCTTTTGGGGATACCCCAGGGCAAGCAACGCGCCAAGGAGCATATTCCCGCTTACACCGGAAAAACAGTCCAAAAATAGAGTTTTCATATCAATGATTTTTCTTTTTATTCCCTGGGATGGTTGATGAGACTGGCAATATACGCGGCGCCGAATCCATTGTCGATATTGACTACCGAA
>CAYSHR010000628.1:0-2490 GCA_964430795.1 uncultured bacterium | reverse complement strand
CGGGGAGATGTACTTGTTACGTGTACCCGGATTTTCATATATGAGATCGGGGTACGCGATCCCCATTTCCCTGATATTATTGACAAGGCAGGCCATTGTTGAGAAATGGGGTCATCTCCCCTGATCTCAAACCCTGCCGCCTTGCTCCCTTGTCACTGAACGATTACTTTTCTCAAATTGAAAGTAAATCAGGTCTTGCCCGAAGATGAGGGAAGTAATCCCATGGTGGAATAATAAAAATTGGTTATTCTCAAAAAGAATGTTAAAAAGTTAAATCTTCAATATGGTTTTATTTACTGGGGAAAAAAGAGATGACTTTTATAAACAATGACAAAAGCGGGCTTACTCCAAAACAATGGAGAAGCCGGCTGGAAGTTGCCTCCGGTGACCAAAACACCCTGGCTTTTGAACTTGAGAAACTCGACAAGGAGATGAGAAGGGAAAGCTCTTTTATCCGCCGGACCCCCTCTCCCGATGGTTTGTTAAAAAGTGTTATGGGATTTTTGCTCGACGACAATGACGATGATTATCAGAGACTTGCCGACAAAATAAAGTCGGAACTGGCCAAAGAACAATATTTGCGAAGAAGGTATCGCACTTGGAAGGCCGGTGAAAACTTTAACGATCGCCTATTTATGTATCTGAAGGATTTTGCCGGGAAAGTGGAAGCCGACAACAAGGGAGTCCAATTCCCCGGGTTCTTAAAATACCAGGGAATATTCAAGGGCAAGGAATTTACAGAGAGCTATATTTTTTATATCAATGAACGATTTCCCGGAAGGGACCCGGCCAATTTTCATCTTCTGTTCATACCGAAAACCGGGGAGGTAATCATCAAGCGGGTTTACAAGATGGAACTGCCAAGGCATCAGGGGAAATCCTCGGCGGCCAGAGCTGTGTTAAGGGAGATGGTTACCGAAATCGTCCCCGATCTTTCTAAAATTACCGAATTTGAGGTGGATAACGCGGCTAATGCAAAAACACGAGAGTTTCTTTTTGGCTCAACAGTGGCTGACAAAAGAGGCGATCTTATAAAAACACCCTTGGGTTATTTGATGAAAAAATTGATGATGGAATGTGGATTATCGCCGGGGGAGTTCAAGTACCACATCTCGCCCTTTGATGTAATCCGAATTGAACTATTCGTCGAAAAATGAATTGCGGGCCGGTTTTTGTAAAAAGTCAATAAATACTCAGCATGTTTCTAATCACATCGAGATTGATTTCAGTGGCGAGCATAAGTTCCACCCTTTGAGCACACCAGCAATCCGGGCAGTCAAAGGGGGTAAGCTTCTCAAAAGCCTCTCTGAATCCATGATCCAGAATATTGGGTGGGTCTTTGGTGTTGGCGATGACTCTGCCGCAGTGATACATGCTCCCATCCGGTTCAACCCGAGCCGAAACAAGGCCGCTTATACATCGAACGGTTTTTGGTCTGGGCCATTCTTTGAGGTGGGCCAGGCCGGCGGCGCTGTTGCCGATTTCATTTTTGAATATATTTTTTTTCATGGCGATAATTCTATCGATGACCTTATGGAAAGCTTCAGGTTCCGGCGATCCGGGATTTTTATCCTCAATTCCCAGCAAGGTTATAATGGCGGGCTGAAACTGAACGGTGGTTCCATATCGCCGGGCAACATCAAGGACGTGGGGAAAGTCATCAAGATTCCATTTTGACAGAACGCAGGTCATCACCACCCTCAAGCCCTTATCATTCGCCGCTTTTAGAGCGTTGATTGTGGCGTCGTAAGCGCCTTTTCCCCGAATCTCATCGTTTGTCTCCCTGGCGCCGTCGAGGCTCAAAAGAACGCCGTCAACACCATCAAGGCGGTGGATCATTTCAGGTAGTTTTTTCCCGTTTGTATCAATGGTGATGGTTACGTTATTTTTCAGGAGAAAAGGTACGATATCCACTATCTTCTCTCTAAGCAGGGGTTCGCCGCCGGTAAAGGAGACTTTCATTACTCCGGCGTCCACAAATTGGCGGGCTGTCAGCATCAATTGACGGTCGGAGAGTTCCCGCCCGACTCTTTTGTCTGAGCCGCAATATCCACAGTTGAAATTACAGCGTTTTGTCAGGCTCCACCCTACAGCTATAGGGCGTTTTCTGTTAAGCCACTTCGCTTTCAATATGGCCAGCCCGATGTTTACTTTTCTTGAAAACTTCATTGGGTGATGTCTGTAACTCCATTTTCATTAAGAAAGGGGTGGTTTTTTAATTTCCAGACTGTAAAAGCGCCATCCACCATATTTTTATCCATCTCATACTTTTCTATAAGGAATAATTTTAATTCCTTGAAGATTGGTTCCAGGTGTGGAAACTCGGCTAAAACCTGGGTCAAGTGTATCACGAAAACCGGAGGATTTGCCCTTAGCTCGTTAATTATCTGAAATCGGATTTCATCAAGTGCGGTATCGCCCTCTTTATAAATCGACCAAGGCAGGTGTGCGGAGCTGAAATATGGCTTGTAATAATATGTCGGCGCTCGG
>CAYSHR010000627.1:0-2495 GCA_964430795.1 uncultured bacterium | reverse complement strand
CTACCGCGCCATTTACCCGGGCGTTGACTTTACTTACCCCGGTGATTTGGACGCGGCCATAAAAGCCCTTAGTGAAAGATGGCCTCATGAAAGAAGAGGAATAGTCAAATTTCACCGGTTGATGGGTGAGATTCACACAGAGGCGCAAGCTTTTGGGGATTTGTATCGAAAGGGATTTTTTTATAGAAACACAGTTATGGTCCAGGCGCCCTTTAAGCAGGAGCATCTCTTTAAATATCTAATGACTCCGGTTCAGGATATCCTGGATGAATGTTTTTCCGATCCGGAGATAAAAGCCGTGGTTTCCCAGTTCTGGGTTTATTACGGCCCGCCGCCGTCCAGGCTCTGGTCAATAATATTCATGTCAGCCAATTACTCATATCTCAAATACGGCTCATACCAGGTTATGGGATCATCCCAGGCCCTGTCAAACGCTTACGCAAGTAGAATAAAAGAGCTTGGCGGCGTGGTCAAAACCGGCACATTGGTTACATCGATTATGGTGGAAAAAGGAAAAGCAGTAGGGGTCAAAACCGAAAACAGCGATACTTTTACCAGTAGGTATGTGGTATCCAACGCGGACCCATTCCAAACCTTTTTCACTCTTGTCGGCAAAGAGAAAACACCAGCGGGCATTGGAAGAAAGATTAGAAAATTAAAACCCGGCGTCTCACTGGTTGGAGTCTACATGGGACTCGATGTACCGCCTTCTTTCTGGAATTGTACTGACCACGAAATATTTTACAACTCCAGCCTTGATCCTGATGAAAATTATAAAAACATGATGGCGGGCAATTATGAAAAGGGCGCCGCGGCCATAACCTTCTATACAAATCTCGGCGACCCTTTCTATTCTCCCCCGGGAAAATCAGTCCTTGTGATCCATGCTTATTCCGAAATTAAAATGTGGCCGGAGGACCGGGACCAATACAGAGAGATGAAGGAGCGGGTTGGGGATCAACTCATAACCCTTGCGGAAAATGTACTCCCGGGTTTAAAAGATCATATAGTCGTAAAGGAAATAATCACTCCCCGCACCTTGAAGGCTTTCACCATGCAGAAAGACGGTATTCCCTACGGCTGGGATTTTACGCCGAGCCAGGGATTGCGTCTTACCAATGATACTCCCATCAAGGGGCTCTATCTTGCCGGTAGCTGGACCAATCCGGGACATGGCGTGGGCACAGCCCAGATTTCCGGATATCAGGCAGCCATGCTTATACTCGATGTTGAAAGGGGAAAATAGATGATGGGAGACTCAAAGAAATTTCATATTTTCACCTTGATCATAGCTCTATCAATAATTGGTTTTCTCTTTGCCCAATTTGCAATGGGAGATTCAGGAAAGGGCGAAAATAGTTCCGGCACGCCAACATTACCAAAAACCAATTCAGACTCGGAGGAATTTCTCAAAGATTTTGAACCGGTTCTAGATGCAGTAACCAGAGCGACGACGAAATATATGCCAGTGAGGTTTTCAACCCACTACAAGCATACAAAATGGGTAAATACCGGGTGCGTTACCTGCCACCATACTCTTAATAAAGGAGAGGAAGTATCTGATGGCTGCACTTCCTGCCATAACAAACCCGGCGCCGAAATTGATCTGACAACCGCCATGCACAAAAGCTGTAAAGGTTGTCACCACAAAATCAAAGAGAAAAATCCGAAAACCAATGCGCCGGTAAGCTGTCTTTCATGCCATACCGAAAGAAAGTGAGAAATCACTCTTTTTCCTGGGCAATAAAAGGTAGGGAATTGGGGACTAAATATTTTTATAAGCCATCCAGTGATGGTCTATGGCGTCAACAAAAGAATTGAATATAACAGTACTTTCATGCTCTAGAATATCAGCAAGCAAATTCCAGTCCCCTTCATTTTGGGCTTCATTGGCAAGATGTATCATATTGCTCAATTTCTCAATAGGGTGACCATATTGTTCCATGTTGTCATAATCCGGGCAAATAGACGCGGTAAAATCACCCAGTTTCTGGATAAATCCAAGAAATACCATCATTTCCTGCAAAAGCCCGGCAAACTTATTGCCGGCGGTCTCCAACTCCACTTTTCGAAAGTAAGTCCCCAATGCTTTGCACTCACGCTTTGCCATTTCGCAAAATCTGATTCCATCTTCAAGCATGTTTTTAAGTAAAATTTCCTTGTTTTCAAAAAAGACTTCCATTTTTTTCGATTCTTCAGGATTAAACCGTGTATGAGCCAACCCTTTTGGGTCAATCTCCACATCCTTCCCATCAAGACGTATCCCGCAGACAAAGCTATCGGGATTGGCGTCTCCATTATCAACAATCATCTTAATAAGAGAATCAAGGTTCTTCGGAAATGGATCGCTAAAGGGCGCCTGTTGGTCGTTTACATATAATTCCATTATGCTTCTGCTTTAAACGAGCTATTGGCTTTGATGCTTTTTAGCTCACGTTTTTTCGTATCATTAAGATATTCCAATATATTCTCTATTTCAAAAGGCTTTTGAAGAA
>CAYSHR010000626.1:0-2495 GCA_964430795.1 uncultured bacterium | reverse complement strand
CTGTCTGGCGGCCACCATATTTCTCAAAAATATAATCGAGGATTCCATCTCTTTCGTCCCAGGCGAAATCCACGTCAATATCCGGCGGGTCCACCCGGTTGGGATTTAGAAATCTCTCGAAAAACAGGTTATGCTTTATGGGGTCCACATGGGTTATCTCCAATAGATAGCTGACAATGGAAGCCGCGGCGCTTCCCCTGCCGCATGTAAGGGTGGTTTGTGAAACAATGTCTTTGACTATAAGAAATATGTCGGCAAAGTGTTTTTGCCTGATTACCTCAAGCTCATGGTTGAGGCGATCCATTATGCGGGGATAGGCTTTGCCGTATCTTTTGGAAATGCCTGCCAGACATTTTTCCTTAAGAATAACAAAAGCGTCATCAGCGCTTTTTTCTTCAAAAGCGGGAAATATCACCTGGGAGAAAGTCCAGTCGGTCCGGCACTGGGAAGCTATGTAGTCGGCGTTTTCCACAGCTTGAGGAGCAAAGGAAAATAGATGGGAAATCTTATTTTGGCTCATAAGTCTCCATGACGACGGAACTAGTTTGGACTTGTCAAGATCGTTAAATGTGCGGTTCTGGTCTATCGCCCTTAATAGATAATGAAGGGAGTATTGGGCGGGGTCGGTATAATGGGCGCCGGCGGTGGCTACGGTTTGAAGCCCCAACTTTTTTGCCATCTTCATCATTTTGTAATTGGGACGCTCGGGCAAAAGTTCCACAAAAACATTTTCCCGCCCGGCTAATTTCGATAGGACTTTCTCATCGTCGGATAAAATGAAAATCTCTCCGTTGGTTTTAGCGAGTTTTTCGCCCAGGGAGAAATCATCATCCATATGGCGGCTTGTAATGAGCCGGCACAAGGTTCTATACCCTTCCCAATTTTTCGCCAGCACCACGGCTCTTCCATCCTTGACAAGTTCCGCTCCGATTATGGGCGCCACGCCATGACTTTTTGCCGCTTCCAAAAACCAGATAAGACCGTAGAGACCGTTGGTGTCGGTAAGGGCCAGAGTGTCAAAGTTTTTTTCCTTGGCTGCTTTGACCAATTCCTCCGGAAAAGGAATTCCCCTCATTAATGAAAAGCATGAGTGGGTGTGAAGATGAACAAAACTCATGCCGCGGTTCCTCTTGAAATAGCTTTGACGCCAAAACGGTTTCTGATAATGTCCATGGCGCCGGTCAGAGCTTTTTCACGAATCTCTTTACCTCTGTCAGGCAGAAGGGGAAGTTGTCTGCCCATCCCTGAAAGGTCGCCAAAGGAGAGGTTTAGATAGCGAACCCGGACTCTTCTTCGGGCTACTCTGGAAAAAAGTTTTCGGACAAAATCGAACAGAGGGGCGTCATCAAAAGTGGGAGGCCATATCCTGGTTTTTCCATTTATAGAGAGATTATCCGAATAGCCCACGGTAAGAGAAAGGGTTTTGGGCGCCTGCCCTAAGGAGCGCAACCGATAGCCGCATCTTTCGGTAAGGATGAAAAGATGGGCCTCCAGCCTATCTTTCGAGTTGGTGTCCGCCTCGAGGATTTCCTCTTCCATCACCACTGGCCTTTTCCCCTTGGGCACTACAGGGCGTGGATCAATTCCGTGGGATCGCTGATTAAGAACCAGCCCCATTTTGCCAAATACCGATGTGAGATGCCCCACTGGATATCCCGCCAATTGTCCGATTCGCTTTATGTTCAGATCATCAAAAAGCCGCGGATCATCAACCGATGCCGCCCCTGGGAGCCGCGCTACTTCCCATGGCGAGAGAAAGGATTTCTCACAACCGGGAATCACGTCCAAAAGATCGCCGTGAATGACTGAGGAGGCTACTTCGCTAACCGATTTATTTATCGCGATGCCCATGCCCGCGGGCAGGAGAAGCCTTTGTGAAACCTCTTTACGAATTTTAGCCGCGCTGTCTCTGGCCGGGCCGAATAATCTCGCGGCGCCGGTCATGTCGAGAAAAAAACGCCCATCAAAAGATGTCTCGAATATGGGTGTGAAATTTCCAAGGGCTTTTCCCATGGCCGCTGTCGCCCTGTTGTACAAGGCCCGATCAGGAGGCAGCACCGTAGCTGTCGGGCAGAGACGCAGCGCCGCCAAGAGCTTTGTTCCCGGTATAATCCCACTTTCGCGCCCTTCTCTGGAAACCTCAAGAACCTGGGCTCTGGCATTGCCGGGGTTGGCGATAATAACAGCCCGGGTGGCAAGGGAAGGGTAACGCACCCTCTCCACCGCTACGGAAAAATCAGGAACCTCCAAATGAAAAATAGTCTTTTGCATTTTTTTACCAGATGGGGCGCTGCCCCAAACCTCGTCTACAGACTGGGGCGCCGCCCCAAACCCCGCCAAAGATTATTGGCTCCGGCGACTCGCCGGTCCCTTTGGAATCCCGCGATTAAAACTTTGCTTTAATCCGGTATTTAAAGAGATGTCTCATTGGCAAGCTCTTGCTCTTTTTGGCCCAACTGTATCATGGTTAATTGTTTACTGTTCATTGCTTATTG